>JAUXEM010000116.1 GCA_030620515.1 Salinivirgaceae bacterium | reverse complement strand
CTGTTAATCTCACTGGGAATCTTTCTACATAATTACCATTTCTATCTAATAAATATATTTTATTTTTGGTATTAAAGAGTAGCTGCAATTTTCCATTCTTAAAGTAGTCTACTTGATAAGCAGACCCCAAAATATTTTCTTCAAGCTTCTTTTTCCAAAGTATTCTGCCCGATTTATTTAGTAAATATATTGTTTTATTCAAATCCTGGATAAAAATTTCCTTTTCATTAGTATAATGATTCCGAATTAAAACAGGTTTAAAAGCTATTGAAGTGTCTAATTTACTTTCCCATTCAGTAGAGGCAAGAAGAGCATTGCTAGGCTGATACCTAAACAATAAACTATTATAAATCATGTCCTTATCTACTGAAAATTGCATTGCCATACCATAAAATTCTCTAACTTCATCCTGATTGGACGATATATATTTATACGCATTGGGAGTTAAAAGTCTTTCCAAGTATTTTCCGGTTCCAGAAAGGCTTACAAACTGATAGAAGTTTACTTTATTGGATAGAAAATTTTCAAACTTTTTATAAGTTCCATTATAAGCTATTGTCTTTTGAAGAACATTATTATAAATAAACTCAGTTAAGTTTTTATATGTGTCAGAGAAAATAACATAATCATCAAAAACTCCTACATATTCAGCATCACAATTATTAAACCATGGGCCAAATAACCGAGTTGGTAGTTTTTTAATAGGCATTTTATATATTGGAAATTTCGAATCACTATCAATTTGGTATTTCTTTTTATAATTGGATATAGATGAGTTTGTTGACTTACTGTAGTATTTGAGTAGCTTATCAATTAGCTCAGTAGCATCACGATAACCACTAGTTTGCATGGCAAATAATGAAGATCCATCAGCTAAGGTTACTAATGCAAGTTCATTTTCTACTAAAGCCTCAAACTCGTTAACCGATTGGTTACCAAATGTTTTTCTCACTAATTGTTCATTTACATCAAATCTATCTTTCTGTCCAATATCTTCCATGTAATCTGCTAAATTCTGACGAAATAGTTTAGCATCTGAAATTCCAATTACAGTAAAAGCCTCTGGTATATATGCAATATGATTAATGAATTTTATATTTTTAGGACTTTGCCCTTGAAACACTTTTGCAATTTGTGCTGTTTTATTTTCACTACTGCTAAAGCCATTCAAAAGCAATGTGTTATTCTTAATATTCAGATCAAGTTCCCCCCAATCGGCATAGTTGTTTATTCCGAATTTTGAAAGGTGTTTTATATTTATTGTTTTACTGAGCAATTTCTTAAACTCACTAAATTGGATATATATATTAGCATCAACATGGTCGCCGGCTGTTTCCTGAAGTTTTGTGAATTGTGTATTCTGAAGTAATCCTAAATCACTCTCTACTTGCCTAATTGCATCTTGTAGTAGCATCTCTGTGGGACTTGCAATAAATATTCCTTTATGAAAACAATAAAAGAATGGTGTATTTTTACTACTGTTGGGTTTAAACAAATATACACGTGCCTGATTATATCTTGAAGTGGCAATTTCCCCATAATTAACTAATAATTGACCAATATTTTTAATAAGTTGATGCCCTTCAAGTCTACTATCGAGCATGCATAAAAGAATTGGTTTAAAAGAATTGTTCCCTAACTCATGGAACGATATTAAAATATTCTTCCCTTTCAACAAATCCTGTTTTAATAACTGGTGCTGAAAAACCGAATCAATAGTTAAAAGTTCTTCTTGTAAAGGTTCTATTTCTTTAAAATCTAAAAGTTCTTGCCAAATTCTATTTTTATATACTATTTCCTTAACAGATTCTTTCAGATTATGTATATCAAAAATTAAAGCTGCATTAATAGGAACAGCCTTATATGCTGATATAGATTGCGTTTGCTGAATTTTCAAATAAAAATAAAATCCAACTAAAGTAAATACAAAAAGTAAAATTATTCCTAAGAATCCAATTCTGCGAGCCATAAAGTATTCCTTTTCAACAAAAATAAGTAAAACTCTTACTTAAGGACAAGTTTTTGCTAACAAAGAGTCTATATTTTATAATTATTTATCTGCAATAACAAAACGAGTAAATGATTTATTCCCTTTAGTATTTAATTCTACTATATATATTCCAGAGTTAAATGTATTTTTGTCAATATTAATTTTCACTATATCCGATTCTTTCTCTAAATTATTTACCTGATAAACAATAGTTCCAAGAACATTATATATACAGAGCTGGGTTTTTCCTTTAACATTAGCTGTATAGGTAATATTAATTTCACTACTTGCAGGATTAGGATATGCATTTAATATATGCGCATCTAATATATTCTCACGAATACTAATAGTTGGCGTTCCTATTTGTAAATTATCAATATACATAGTATTTCCACCTTTGCTTGTCATTTCAAATTTAATATGTAAATGTGCATCGTTTTTATTATAGGATAAATCTATTTTACCTGTTCTCCATTCGCCTGACTTTGGAATATAATTATCCGATACATAGTCACCACCATTTGTAACAAGTGATTTTCCAGAGGAATTAAATCTGGTACTCCAACTTTTACCACAATTTATAGAAACAAGAACTTTTAACTCATCATAATTTGAACTATTACGTTGAGCAAAAGCATAATCAAAATAAATATAATCTGGATTATCAATATTTGCTAAATTAATGTTTGGACTGATAATACTGTTTTTAGTACCATATGTATTTTTCTGATTTTTAATCCTAAAAGCAGTATTACCATTAAGGGTATACGATTCCCAATTACTATTTTCATTATTTACAAAATTCCACCTATTTTGTAAATCATTTCCATAATTAGGGAAATCTGCATCCTCCATATTGTAAAGTATTGGTGCTACAATACCTCCAAGCGTATCAATTACACTAATCAGTTTTTGTCTTACAAGTGTATTTTGATCATAAGCATTTACTACCTTTAAGGTAACCTTATATTCTCCGGGAACATTATATTTTACAACCGGATTTTGTAATGACGAATTACTTGGTTCCCCTTGTTCAAATTCCCATTTCCATGTGGAAACTGAACCAGCACCTACTAAACCTGAAAACTCAACTACATCGCCTTGGCATATGGTATGTTCCTGTGATGAAAAATCAGCCAAAGGATTACAATCTTTTCCTATATAGCCGTCTTTGGTTCCTGTTTTTGTTAAATTTGCCGATGTCCATAAATTATTTCTATTGCTAACGCTTGATTTTAATGCTGCACGCATTCTGTCTGATTGCCCTTTTGTAAACATATTCTCACAAGACGAATAATCCATAATATTTTGAACATTATCAAGCGAACCACATGTTTCTTGTGCCAAGTTACAACTGCCAGAAGTACCCATGGTATTAGGAGTATCACCTACGTTATCATCGGTATTACAATTAGATTCCACTCCTGGAGTATTTGAATTACCCCATGGGTGTATCAAGTTAAGATAATGCCCAATTTCGTGCGAAAGTATATGACCACTAGTAATATAACGATGTATACTTACTACGCCATCAAGGGTAGATGATATTCCAGGGTAATGTGACCAAGCTGAGGCACTAAAATCGATAGATGAAACTGTCCAAACATTAAGATAGCTTTCTGGTGCCCAGTTTCTAATCGTGTATTTTAAATCATTTGTAGCATTATTGGTTAACTCCGTTTCATAATAAACAACTCCGTTGGTGCAGTTTCCTTCAGGATCAACTTTCGCTAATCTGAATTCAACATTTGTAATTCCTATAATATCTCTAAAATCACTAGCTATTCCATTTATTTCAGAGTTCTGAGCTATGTAATCTTTATTTAATCTCTCTACTGATCTTTCAATGACCTCATAACTAATTCTTTCATCACCATATTGATGCAGTACATGAAAAACGATTGGAATAATAAGCATTTCATCCGACTTTGTTTTTTGCTCAGAATATGCTTTTGTGAATTCTTCCAATTCAGCTCTTCGTTCTAATATTATTGGATTTTTTTCTACCTCTATTGCATCCAATGAATCGGTAATGCATCGAAAATCATTTTGCCCGAATGCAAAACTCGTTGCAAAAATCATTAATAAACTTATAATTCCTATTTTCATTCGTTTAAAATTTGCGCTCAGGTTGAGACCTGCTTTGTCAGCAGACAGGTATGATACACTTTTTAATCATTATTAGTATGTGTATTTATCTCAGCCATGGGCTGTTTTATATACTTACAATTTAAAACAATTCTTCTTTAATATTTATATTTAACTATCATTCTTTATCGGAAAATCTATATTATAATGCAAGCCCAAACTCTCTTTTCTATTCTGAGCCATTTTTATAACTAAATATCCAACATTTATTAAGTTCCTAAGTTCACAAAGCTTTCTTGATAATGTTGATTTTTTATATAATTCTTCAGTTTCCCTATGTATTATTTCCAACCGAGCCAAAGCTCTATGTAATCTTAAATTGGATCTTACAATTCCTACATAATTACTCATTATCATTTGTGTTTCCCTATAGTTCTGGGTAATTAGTACCATCTCTTCAGGATGTGCTGTTCCTTCAAAATTCCATTCTGGAATATCCATACAAATTTCTTTCTCGCAAAAGCTGCTAATTGCATGTTCTGCAGCTCTATTTGCAAATACTAAAGCCTCACTTAACGAATTTGAAGCTAGTCTATTTGCCCCATGCATTCCTGTTGAAGCTACTTCGCCAGCTGCATATAAATTATTAATATGTGTTTTACTATTAATATCCACTTTAATTCCACCACATTGATAATGTGCAGCTGGAACAACTGGAATCATCATATTAGCAATATCAATGCCAATTTGCTTACATTTTGCAGTAATATTTGGGAAATTATCTTTTAGTTTCCTCTCATCTAAATGTGTACAATCCAAATAAACAAAATCATGCCCATGAATTTTTAATTCATTATCAATTGCTCTAGCAACAATGTCTCTGGAAGCTAAACTTCCTCTAGAGTCATATTTAGACATGAACTCTTCCCCTTTTCTATTCTTAAGTATCCCACCAAAGCCTCTTAATGCTTCGGTTATTAAAAAAGATGGTTTCTCACCAGGATTATAAAGTGATGTTGGATGAAATTGGAAAAACTCAAGATTCTCTACCAACCCTTTCGCTCTATATGCTAGTGCAATTCCATCGCCTGTTGCAATAGTTGGATTTGTTGTAACATTATATAGGTTTCCTGATCCACCAGAAGCAACCATTATGTTTTTTGCTAAAAATACATCTACCATCTCGTTTCCTAAATTTAAAACGTATGCACCATAGCATTCTATATTACTATTGCTTCTTTTAACAGTAACGCCTAAATGGTGCTGTGTAAGTAAATCTACAGCAAAATGATTCTCGAATACCTCTATATTATTATGTTCTTTAACTTTTTCAATTAATGCTCTTTGAATTTCCCATCCTGTATTGTCTTTATGATGCAATATTCTCTTTTCAGAATGTCCTCCTTCTTTCGCTAAATCATATTTGCCTGTGGTTGTTTTATCAAAATTTGCTCCCCAATCTACCAGTTCCTTTATTCGTTCAGGAGCTTCTCTAACAACACGTTCAATAACTTCTTTTCTAGCATATCTATCGCTAGCAATAAAAGTATCGTCAACATGTTTAGCAAAATTATCGGGTCGATAAGTAACTGCAGCAATTCCTCCTTGAGCTAAAGCTGTATTTGTATTATCAATTCTCGATTTAGAAATAACAGCAACCTTACCATGTTTTGCAACTTTTATGGCAAATGTTAAACCAGCTACACCTGATCCAATCACTAAAAAATCATATGCCTTTTTCACTCAATCTATAATAAAATATCTAATAATAATTATTTTTGAATTTGAATAATAAACCTAAAAGTTTTATTATTCAGGCAAATGTAAAAAAATCTTTAACTTCTTATAACATATGTAATAAATTACTCAACATATTAATATTTTTAGTTATTGTAGGTTTCACTACATTATTAATTATTAGTATTTTAGAATAATGAAACGAGTGCTGTTAAAAAAGCTCTCACGCGGTGACAATCAAGTATTTAACTTTAGTAATTACTGAATCGAGTAGTAAGATAAGGTTTCAAGAATAAATTCTTGATTGTTTTCTTGTCCATTTATACTTGAGAAAATAGTTATAATAGTCCAAGTAAGTAATATTAACATCCTTATTTTCATATAATTAAATGATATACATAACCTTCAAATTAGATTGCAAATATAAAAGTCTATTTATTTGTAAATAATTTTTTATTAGAACACTTTTCAGCTATTTTTGCTAACTGTGAAAACAAAAAAAACATTATGGCTCAAGAGGATCTTTTTAAGAAAATTATTGCCCACTCAAAAGAGTACGGGTTTGTATTTCAATCGAGTGAAATATATGATGGATTAAGTGCAGTTTATGATTATGGGCAATATGGAACTGAACTAAAGAATAACATTAAAAAATATTGGTGGGATTCAATGGTAAAACTGCATGAAAATATTGTAGGCATTGATTCTGCAATATTTATGCATCCAACCGTATGGAAAGCCTCTGGACATGTTGGTGCTTTTAGCGATCCGTTAATTGACAATAAGGATTCGAAAAAAAGATACCGCGCTGATGTACTGATTGAAGACTACATGGCCAAAATAGAAGCCAAAATTCAAAAAGAGGTAGATAAAGCGGCTAAAAAATTTGGTGATTCTTTTGATGAAGAGCAATTTAAATCAACTAATATAAGAGTACTTGCAAATAGGGAAAAACTAAGCGAAATAAAAAAACGCTTTGTTACTGCATTGGAAAAAGATGATTTAGCTGAGGTTAAAAAACAAATAGAAGATTTAGGTATAGCTTGTCCAATTAGTGGGTCGAAAAACTGGACAGATGTTAGACAATTTGATCTTATGTTTGAAACACAATTAGGTTCGGTTAGCGAAGATGCAAGTAATATATATTTACGCCCTGAAACAGCACAAGGAATATTTGTAAACTACTTAAATGTTCAAAAAACTGGAAGAATGAAAATTCCTTTTGGAATTGCTCAAATAGGAAAAGCTTTTAGAAATGAGATTGTAGCTCGTCAGTTTATATTTCGCATGCGCGAATTTGAACAAATGGAGATGCAGTTTTTTGTTCGCCCTGGCGAGGAAATGAAATGGTTTGAGGCATGGAAAGAAACACGTATGAAATGGCATAAAGCTTTAGGCTTTGATGAAAAGAAATTTCGCTTTCACGACCATGATAAATTAGCACATTATGCGAATGCTGCTACCGATATTGAATTTGAATTTCCGTTTGGTTTTAAAGAATTGGAAGGAATTCATTCAAGAACTGATTATGATTTATCGCAACATCAAGAGTATTCTGGTAAAAAAATTCAATATTTTGATCCTGAATTAAACAAAAACTATGTACCTTATGTGGTTGAAACATCAGTAGGATTAGATAGGACATTCCTAATGATACTTTCAAACTCATATACCGAAGAGAAAATTGAACAAGAAAATGGAAAAGTTGATGAAAGGGTCGTTTTGAAAATTCCAGCATCCTTAGCGCCTGTTAAATTAGCCGTTTTACCACTAGTTCGTAAAGACGGATTACCAGAAAAAGCTAAAGAAATTCTGAATACGGTAAAATATGATTTTAATTGTATATATGAAGAGAAAGATTCAATTGGCAAAAGATATAGACGTCAAGATGCCATTGGAACTCCTTTTTGCATAACAATTGATCATGAAACAATTGAAAGCAATACTGTAACTATTCGCGACCGTGACACTATGCAACAAGAGCGAATAGCTGTAGAAAAAATTCACGAAATTTTAACAAACAAAACATCGTTTAAAGATGTGTTTAGCAAAATAAATTAATTTATATATGCCATCATTTACTCAAATTATGAATGATGTGCATATTTTTATACTTTTGCTTCGTTAAGCAATTTGAACTATTCATATTATTAGAAAAGAATAGTTTTAGATAAAAATAATAATAATCAAAACTTATCTTGACATGCAAAGAACTATTGCTCTTTTGGCAGCCATTTTCTTAATTAGTGGTTTTATATTTGCTCAAACAACACAACCAATTGAAATTCCTGAGAGAGGCTACCGTTTTCAGCACCGAATTAAAGGGCCTTCCTATAAAAAAAGTAGAATTCTTGAATTAATGGTTGATGGATATGGTAACTATCTTGTAGCCACTTACAGAGGTGAAAAAGCATCGTTTGTTTATTTGTATATATATAGCCTTTACACTTGGGAAGAGAAATACAAAATTAAATTGAACGATAACAGATGCGAGCTTTACAATAGTACATTCGACGAAACAGGGGAGTTTTTTTACATAAATTACGATATTTTTAGAAATAAATTTAGAGAAATTAATGTTAAAACAGGAGAAATTCGCGAAGTTGAATGCGTAGAAACCCCTAAAGGTTGTCGTAAGCTTGAACAAGAAATATATAAGGTAGATGCCTATACTATAGGCGAAAATTACTATTTACACAGAGATCCAAAACTTGAAAATTACATTCGAGTTTTAGTGAAAAAACAAATGTACATACCCAAAGGCACTGAAGGCGAAGCTACTAGTGACTTTACACCTGAAAATGGTGGAGTAATTCAATTGTCTCCAGCTCAAATTAGGGATCTTAAAATAGGAATAGAATTAATATATAAAGGCATTCCAATATTCTTTGATGTAAATGGAATTGATGCAAATGGAGGTGTAATTGATTATATACAAGATGAAGATAATTTCAAGATTAGACTTACCCAATTGGATATAACTAAACTAGAACGGAAAATTAGTTTTATGTACCAAAAATTCGTTATAAAGCTTGATTTAGAGGCTCTTGAGCAAGAACAAGCA
The DNA here is from genome assembly GCA_030620515.1 of Salinivirgaceae bacterium. GTDB lineage: Bacteria > Bacteroidota > Bacteroidia > Bacteroidales > SZUA-534 > JAUXEM01. Next base: position 2,513 of record JAUXEM010000116.1, on the reverse strand, counting down.
CAATAATATTTTTATTTGTATATTTAGCGTTATGAAAAGCATATTATCACTACTAATTATATCATTTATTTCAATAGCTCCAATAATTACAAACGCTCAATGCGACCAAGCACTAATTGATGGTTGCGCACAAGGCGATAGCAAAGCAAAGTATGTTAAGCATTTCAAAATTCGATTTGCTGAAGCAAAAAGCGCAAAAAAAAGAAGCGAAGGGCAATTTACTATTATGCTTATGAAGGGTAATCATTATCGTTTTTATGCATGTAATGATGGAGCAAAACTTGGAAAAACAATTGTACAGCTTTCAAGTGACTTTGGTAATTATGGTAGCAATTATAATGACAAAACTGACTCAGAGTATAGAGCATTCGATTTTTTATGCTCAAAAACGGGTCCCTATTATCTAAAACTGTTCTTTAAAGATGGGAAAGAAGGCTGTGGGGTTTGCATTATAGCTCTTATTGTAGACTAATTATGAATACCGACAATTTATTATTTGCTTTTGGGTTAACCTTATTTGCTGGATTATCTACAGGAATTGGTAGTGCATTAGCATTTTTCACAAAGCGTACAAATACGAAATTTCTAACTTTCTCACTAGGTTTTTCTGCTGGCGTAATGATTTACGTTTCTTTAGTTGAAATCTTTCAGAAATCCATTCATGAATTATCTGATCTTTTTGGGCAAAAAACAGGATCTTGGTATGCTGTATTGTCCTTTTTTGGGGGCATTGCAATTATAGCACTAATTGACAAGCTTATACCTTCTTACGAGAATCCTCATGAGTTACGTGGAATTGAAGAAATTGACAAAGTAGATTTAGATATACAAAAAGATGCTAACCTTAAAAGAATGGGTATTTTTTCTGCTATTGCCATTGCAATTCATAATTTCCCTGAAGGTATTGCCACATTTATTGCTGGTTTATCAGACCCATCGGTTGCCTTACCAATTGCTATAGCTATTGCTATACATAATATTCCTGAAGGCATTGCTGTTTCTGTACCTATTTACTATGCAACCGGTAACCGAAAAAAAGCTTTTTTACTTTCATTCTTATCTGGATTAGCAGAACCTGTAGGAGCATTAATAGCATTTGTTATAATATATTTCTTTACTGATGGAATTAACAATGCCCTATCTGGAATTATGTTTGGCATTGTTGCCGGAATCATGGTATTTATTTCGTTAGACGAACTTTTACCTACTGCTGAAAAATATGGAGAACATCATATTTCAATATATGGCTTGGTTTCTGGCATGGCTATAATGGCAGTTAGCCTGCTACTATTCTTATAGCATAAGTATTTCATATAAATTAAGAACACTATTTGTAAAAATAAGAATGCCATCTAATTATAGATGGCATTCTATGCTTATATATCAAATGTACTTTATAGTATCAACATAGCATCTCCGTAGGTTCCAAAGCGATATTTTTCTTTAATAGCCTCATTATATGCTTCAAATAAAAAATCGTAGCCAGCAAAAGCTGAAACCATCATTAATAATGTAGATGATGGCAAATGAAAATTTGAAATCATTCGAGAAGCTACTCTAAATTTATATGGAGGAAAGATAAATTTATTTGTCCATCCTTCGTATGAATTTAAATGGCCAAATGTAGAAACAGAGCTTTCCAGAGTTCTCATTACAGTTGTACCAACGGCACAAACATGCTTTTTCTTGTCTTTTGCACCATTCACAATTTCAGTAGCAAGATCATTTATCTCAATTTGCTCGGAATCCATTTTGTGCTTGGTTAAATCTTCTACATCAACACTACGGAAGTTTCCTAAACCAACATGTAATGTAACTTCAGCAAAATCAACTCCCTTAATTTCAAATCGTTTTAAAAGTTCGCGGCTAAAATGCAATCCCGCAGTTGGTGCTGCAACAGCTCCTTCGTGTTTTGCAAATATAGTCTGGTATCTTTCTCTATCTTCAGGTACAACTTCGCGATTTATAAATTTTGGCAATGGAGTTTCCCCTAAACCATAAAGGGTCTTTTTAAACTCATCATATGGTCCATCGTATAAAAAACGAAGTGTTCTTCCACGCGAAGTTGTATTGTCAATTACCTCGGCAACCATTAATTCGTCTTCGCCAAAATAAAGTTTGTTCCCAATACGAATTTTTCGAGCAGGGTCAACTAAAACATCCCACAATCGTTGTTCTCTGTTTAATTCTCTTAATAAAAAAACTTCAATCTTAGCGCCAGTTTTTTCCTTATTACCATACAAACGGGCTGGGAATACTTTAGTATTATTAAAGACTAAAACATCCTCATTATCGAAATAGTTAATTACATCTTTAAACACTTTGTGCTCAATAGTTCCTTTTTCACGATCAACTACCATTAATCGTGACTCATCCCTATTATTGGTAGGATGCAAGGCTATTAACTCTTCGGGTAAATTAAAATTAAATTGAGATAACTTCATTTTCTATGACTTTTATTTCGAGGTCGTTATACGTACAATATTTAAATTGGTTGCATAATCTTAATTATT
>JAUXEM010000129.1 GCA_030620515.1 Salinivirgaceae bacterium | reverse complement strand
TTAACGTGGTAAAATATTTTTAAAAGTGAATTCACTATTAGCAAAGTAGCCTTTTGTCAATTTTGTAAAATGGAAACACTATTTAAATGTGTAAAGCTTTTTCAATGATTGATATTTGCCTATTTTTGTAAAAAAATTAATTGAATAAAACTATGAATACTTTATATCCTTTAAAATTTAAATCAATTTATAAAGAGAAGATTTGGGGAGGTGATAGATTAAAGAAGGTATTAAATAAAGACATTGGAGCTTTAAAGAATGTTGGTGAAAGCTGGGAACTTAGTGGAATAGAAGGTAGTATTTCGGTTGTTGAGCATGGATTCTTAAAAGGGAATAGCATTGAAGAGCTAATTGAAATTTACATGGGTGATTTAATTGGCGATGTCATATATGATAAGTTTGGTACCGAATTTCCACTATTGATAAAGTTTATTGATGCCAACGACTATTTATCTATTCAAGTCCATCCGGATGATGAAATGGGAAAAGAAAGGCATAACTCATATGGCAAAACTGAAATGTGGTATGTGATTGACGCAGAGAAAGATGCTGAATTAATTGTTGGCTTTAATCAGAAAATGGATAAGCAGAAATATTTAAAACAGTTTGGAGCAGGATTGCTGCGTGAGGTTTTGAATATTGAAAAGGTGGTTAAAGATGATGTGTTTTTTATGCCAGCAGGGCGTATTCATGCAACAGGGCCTGGTATTCTTTTTGCTGAAATTCAACAAACTTCGGATATTACTTATAGAATTTACGATTGGGATAGAGTAGATGACGAAGGAAAACCTCGTGATTTACATACTGAATTAGCTGTTGATGCAATAGATTACAGCTTACGTAAAGATTATAAAACAGAATATGTAATAAAGAATAATGATAGTGCTGAAATTGTAAAGTGCGATTACTTTACAACGAATATCATAGAATTTGATAAAAATATAGAGCGCGATTTTAATAACCTAGATTCGTTTGTTATATATATGGGTATTGAGGGTGAAACTCGGTTGGAATATAATAGTAGTAACGAATCAATAATTATTAAAAAAGGAGAAACCGTTTTAATACCAGCCGTTTTGACTAATTTTAATTTAGAGCCTATAGGAGAAAAAGCAAAACTGATAGAAGTATATATAGGATAGAAAAAGAGGGCTAAACCCTCTTATTTAGGCATTTACTACCAATTTAGTGGGTAATTTTAATATGTAGTTTTTCGTGAACCAACTGAGTAAACAGTCCTCAGTCTACCAACTGCTTACTGAAACTCTATATGTAAAATTGTATTATTTGTAAGCTTTTCCACTAAATTCGTAGTAGTAGTAGTAGTAGTACTCTTTTTTAGTTATAATAATTCTTAAGTTTCTTTTCAAATATATTTCTGTTAACTGTATTTATGTGTTTAATAATGCCCTCCATTCTTTCAATACGTTGGTCAATTTCATCTTGTATTAATTCACTCTCGTTATTAAAAACAATTTTACCAATCTGATAACCTTCATCGTTTAAGGTCATGGCAACAGCTGCTTCAAAATCATCGAAAATTATTACTGATGGTAAGTTATTTACATTGTATTTTAATACTGATGAAATTACTGCATTTGAAATATAATCAATTTGACTTTGTCCTAAATAGTTTGAGCCGAGCAGCAATTTTACCATGTCAATTATTGCCTTGTTATGTAATTGTTTTTGCTTTGTTAAAAGCGAGTATTCTTTTTGTGAGGTATTGGTAAAGGTTTCTATAAACTGTACGGGTAAATATGGAATATCTCCAAGCTCGTTTTTCTTTTCTTTAATTTTATATTCTTTAATAGCATATTTCTGATTAACGGGAGCATAATACTCCCATGCTTTTGTTCTTTTATAAGATTCGGTCATTGGGCTAGGTTTCCAGTCTGAATCCGGTCTTAACATTAAAGGAGCTGTTAGACTTAAATATCCAGCTTCGAAAGAATAAACAAGGCAGTTAATGAAATGTATCCATCCACCCCCAATGTCGTAATGAATTGCACTCCAAAGGGTTTGGCTTTTTTCATGCTTTTTTGTTTCAGTAGAGTCTCTATCTTCATCTACAAAGCTTTCAATTTTTCTATTTTTTAATGAATTAATAAAATCTTCATCTAAGCTTACAGGGTAATATGTTGCTTGTGTATTACTGAAATTATTTTCCGACGATGAGTGATATAGTGCTTGCACATCATGTATAGAACTAGAATCGTTTGAAAAAGTTATGTGGATATTAAAATCAGCTCCCCATTTCATTTCTGAAATTGCAGGTTGGTTTTGAGCCTGTGTGAAAACTGTTAGAAGCAAAAAACCGAGCAATAATTCATTGAATAATTTTGTCATAGTCGTTTATTGAAGATAATTAAAAATACAATTGTAATTCAAAAAACAAATTTATAAAAACCAAGCTATTAATTTAAATATAATTTAATTAAATATGCAATAAACAATAATTTGCTTGCAATTGTTCCCCTTTTCTAATTGTGTTACTATGCATATGAATCTTGTTATTATTTTTTTTCGTTTAGTATTTAATAAAAAAGTTGTTAGGCGAGGGCTGCATGTTGCCTTGGTGGTAGGAGTAATTTTGAATTTAATAAACCAGGGAAATCAGATTATTTCCTTGGATTTTAGTCAAATGAACTTTATAAAGTTTATTTTAACATTTATTGTTCCATACTTGGTTTCATCCTATTCTAGTGTAATGGCAAAACTTAATTTCGAAGTAGGAGAAATTGCTCCCATGAATGCTATTTTAAAGTGCAAAAAGTGCGAAGATGCAATAATTCATGTGAATAAAGGAGAGGTGATTCCTGAATGTAAAATGAGCATTAGTAATACAAAATGGAGAATTGTGGAAAGGGGGGTGGCAAATCCCAAAATATACGATGATAAAGCACAATCGATGGCTCTTTTTGCCGAGTTTAATCCTGCCCCAGTATTTAGGTTCGATCCGCAAGGAACGGTTCTGGTTTCAAACCCAGCAGCCGATCAGTTTTTTGGCAAAGAATCTATAGAAGGACGTGATGTACATCAGTTATTGAAAGAATTTGTGTCCTATGATTTTAAGAAAATCATAGATAAAGGAGAGATATTATCCTTTGTGGTTAAAATACAGGAGAGGTCAATGCGCTTCCAATTAAGGGGAATACCTAAGCTTGGTGTATGTCAGGTTTATGGTGCAGATGTTTCAGAAGTTTTAGAGATTAAATTGGAGAATTTGCGTCTTTCTGAAGCCATTGAACAAACCTCGAACTCAATTATGATTACCGATAATAAAGGAGATATAACCTTTGTTAATAAAGCTTTTGAAAAAACTACAGGATATACTATTAGTGAGGTTCTTGGTAAAAATCCAAGGTTTTTAAAAACTGATAATCTTGTAAAAGAAGATTATGAGAATATGTGGAATGCATTAGCTGATGGTAAGGTATGGAAAGGTGAGTTTCATAATCGCAAAAAAAATAATGAAACATATTGGGAAGAAGCTATAATTAGTCCAATTCGTGACGAGTTTGGCAGTGTGGTAAATTTTATGGCTGTAAAAGAAGATGTTACCGAACGTAAAAAAGCTCGCTTTGAACTCAGATCAATGGCGCAGTTTGCTGAACTAAACCCAGAACCAGTGTTTCGTTTAGATAAAAATGGTGTCGTTTTAAAAGCCAATCTAGCCGCTAATAGTTCATTTAGGGTTGATTCTATTGAGGGAATGACATTTTTAGAACTACTGCCAAATTCTACCACTATTAATTTGAATAATGTTATAAAAAATGGAGAAATATTAACTATTGAAGAGTCAGTTGAATCAGGGGTATTTAGATTTATATTGCGCGGATTACCTGAGTTTAATGTTTGTCAGATATATGGATCGGATGTTACTATGCGTAGAAAGGCCGAGGAGGAAGTTAAAAAGCAGAATGAGCATATTGAACAGAGTATAAGGTATGCAAGTAGAATACAAAATGCGGTTCTTCCAAATTTGGAATTCATAAGGGAGTTAATGTCTGAGTATTTTGTTTTATTTAAACCACGTGATATAGTTAGTGGTGACTTTTATTGGACAACTCGAAAAAATAATAAGCTGATAATTGCAGCTGCTGATTGTACTGGGCATGGTGTGCCAGGCGCATTCATGAGTATGTTGGGTATAGCATTATTGAACGAAATTGTAAATAAAAACAAAGAGGAAAAAGCTAGCGAAATACTTAATCAGCTACGTGCAAATATTAAGGTAACCCTGTCGCAAACATCGAATTATAATAGCGCAAAAGATGGAATGGATATAGCATTGTGTGTAATTGATTATGATACAATGACAATGCAATATGCTGGTGCTTATAATCCTTTAATTATTATTAGAGATAATGAAATGATTCAATATAAAGCCGATAAAATGCCAATAGGTGTCCATTTGCGCGAGAAAGCTACTTTTACAAATCATGAAATTAAAATTATAAAGAATGATTGTATATACATGTATTCCGATGGGTTTCCTGACCAATTTGGAGGCGAAAAGGATAATAAGTTTTCATCGAAAAGGTTTAAAGAGTTATTGATGATAATTCATAGTGAATCTTTCGAGAAGCAAAAACAAATGCTTGACGATAAATTTATTGAATGGAAAGGTAGGGGTAATCAAATTGATGACGTGCTAGTTTTTGGAGGCAAAATTTAATATTATTTGACAAGTATAGAACAAAGGGTTCACTCATAAATAACTTCCAATTTTTAAAAATATATTTTGCACATAAATAGAATTAAAAATACTTACCGTAACCCTGCTATGCTTGCGTTTTTTAACTTTATATATGCACAAAATCTTACTTATAAATTCCCGAACTTATTTATTAGTTAACCCTAAATGTTTGGCATGCACGATATATACTGTACTTTTGTTGCAAATAAATAAGATATGCAAATTAAATCAGCAGAATTCATTATAAGTAACACTGACTATAAAAAATGCCCTAAGCCCGATAAGCCTGAATATGCTTTTATTGGTAGATCAAATGTTGGAAAATCGTCGTTAGTTAATAAAATAACCAATAGAACTAAATTAGCTAAGGTTTCTTCAAAACCCGGTAAAACGCAATTAATTAATCATTTTTTAATTAACCAAGAATGGTATATGGTTGATTTGCCAGGATATGGTTATGCAAAAGTAGCCAAAAGTAGCCGTCAAAAATGGGAGAAATTTGTACAAGACTATTTGTTAACTCGCGAGAATTTGTACTGCCTGTTTGTATTGGTTGATGCTAGGCATGAACCGCAAAAAATTGATATTGAGTTTATTCGTTGGCTAGGAGAAAAAGGAATTCCCTTCTCTTTGGTTCATACCAAATCAGACAAGCTATCTGTGCAAAAACTTAAAACTAATATAGAATTATATAAGAGTGAGTTATTAAAGGAGTGGGAAGAATTGCCACCTAGTTTTATCACATCCTCAGTAAATGGTAATGGAATTGATGAATTATTAGAATATATTAACTCAGTTACGGTTGGTAATAAATAATGCCTTGTGTTTTAGGGTGTTAAATAATTTCCACCGTCAGGCAGTTGTAAAGGAAGGCTTAGCTTCTAAAGTCTAATAATCTATTATTTTTAAGATGTTAATAACATTGCAAATTAAAGTGTTTAAAAACTTTAATATATTTTGAATTATTTACTACTTTTGTCAGAAATATTACTTTAAATTAAATAACAGTAAATCAGTACATTATGTCGCTTACAGCTCCCATTAAAATTTTTTCAGGTAGTGCAACACGATATTTAGCCGAGAATATTGCAGAAAAGTATGGCGTTGATCTAGGAAAAACGAGTTTGCAACGTTTTAGTGATGGGGAGATTCAAGCATCCTATGATGAAACAGTTAGAGGTTCGCATGTTTTTATCATCGCATCTACTTTCCAGCCAGTTGAAAATCTTTTTGAATTACTGTTGCTTATTGATGCAGCAAAAAGAGCTTCAGCATATAAAATTGTAGCAGTAATTCCTTATTTTGGGTACGCTCGTCAAGATCGAAAAGATAAGCCAAGAGTATCGATTGGTGCTAAGTTAGTAGCCGATATATTAACTGCAGCCGGCGTATCGCGTGTTATGACAATGGATTTACATGCCGATCAGATTCAAGGATTTTTTAATGTGCCAGTAGATCACTTATATGCTTCGTCGATATTTGTACCTTATATAAAAAGCCTGAATCTAGAAAACTTAACAATTGCAGCTCCAGATATGGGAGGTTCTAAAAGAGCCAATGCGTATTCTTCACATTTAGGTACACCAGTAGTTATTAGTCATAAAAGTCGATCGAAAGCAAATGAAATTGGCGATATGAAAGTAATTGGTGAGGTTAAAGATAGGAACGTAATAATAGTTGACGATATGGTAGACACTGCGGGAACTATTACTAAAGCGTCAGAAATTATGATGCAAAATGGAGCTAGAAGTGTTAGGGTAATGTGCACCCATGCAATACTTTCAGGACCAGCTTATGAGAGACTTGAGAATTCACCTATTACTGAGTTGATAGTTTCGGATACTATTCCATTAAAAAAAGAGTGTAGTAAGATTACTGTTTTACCGATAGCCGATATATTTGCAAGCACAATTAAAAGTGTATATAATCAAAGATCAATTAGCTCTAATTTTATCTTTTAAGTATAAATAAAAGCTAACCGTTTGGTTGCGAAATTATTATTTCTAGTATTTCTTTTAATATGTGCTATAAATATTTTACCTTTGCAGCCGCAAAAATTGTAGAACGTGTGATGGGAGACTCAGTCTCAGGTAGCACATAAAATTATTTATAATGAAAAGTATTGAAATTAAAGGAACGTTAAGAAAAGAAGTTGGTAAAAAAGCAACTAGAGAGTTAAGAAAAGACGATCAGGTTCCTTGTGTACTTTATGGTGGAGAAAAAGTGATGCACTTTTATGCCGAATCAAAAACATTTCGCTTCTTAGTTTATACACCTAATGTATATATTGTAACTCTCGATATAGATGGACAGAAAGTTCAGGCTATTATGAAAGATATTGCATTTCATCCAGTGACTGATAATATTTTACATATCGACTTTCTTCAGATATTTGATGACAAAAAATTAAATATTGCAGTGCCTGTTAAACTTAATGGTTTAGCTCTTGGTGTTCAGGAGGGTGGTAAGTTAATGTTAAAGCAGCGTAAATTAAAAGTAAGAGGTTTTGCAAAAGATTTACCTGACACTTTAGATGTTGATATTACTGAAATGACATTAGGTAAATCTAAAAAGGTTTCAGAATTATCATTTGATAATTTAGAACTTTTAGATCCTAAAAATAGTGTAGTTGCAACTGTACGCTTAACACGTAGCGCTATGTCAGCTGCAGATGGAGAACTTGAAGAAGGTCAAGATGCTCCTGCCGATGGCGAAGCAACTGAAGCGGCTGAATAATAAAATATATTTAAGTGAAATATCTTATTGTAGGGTTGGGTAATATTGGAGATGAATATGCCAATACTCGTCATAATATTGGATTTCAAACATTGGACGCTTTAGCTAAGGCGTCCAATGTTGTTTTTAAGGATACTAAAAGAGCTTTTCGCACAGAAATAAAATATAAAGGACGAACTTTAGTACTTATAAAGCCTACAACTTACATGAATTTAAGCGGTAAGGCTGTGAATTATTGGTTGCAAAAAGAGAAAATTCCATTGGAAAATCTTTTTGTTGTTACCGACGATATTGCGTTACCTTATGGCAAAATTAGAATACGAGCCAAAGGAAGTGACGCTGGACACAATGGGTTGAAAAATATAAATGAAGTGCTTACAACTACTGGGTATGCGAGACTGCGTTTCGGTATTGGTAATGAATTTGAAAGAGGACAACAGGTCGATTTTGTGCTAGGTGAATGGGATGAACAAGAAAGAAAACTATTACCAGAAAGAATAGAACATTGTATTTCAGCTATAAAAGACTTTTCTGTTATTGGAATACAGCGCACAATGAATCATTATAACAATAAGTAATTGTAAAGAATATTGCAAGTTGTGCTGTAGGAAAATTGCATTCAAAAATGCATAAATAAAAACACTCTAATAATTGCATTAATTTTTACTGAAGACTAGTCAAAATCAACTTTAGTTGATTTAAGCTCGTGTTAATTCGTAATATGTAGTGGAGAAAAAAACAAAGTTTTATTAATGTAGATTATAAATATGGTTGCCCTGTGTAGTGGTATTACCACTTGTTTTTTTTGACTCTTGAAAATGACATTGCAAAGTAGTGGAATATACTTTATATTCATTCATGCTAAATACGATTAATTAAGTAGTCATATCTCTTTTATATTAAGAAAAAGATATTAAATTTGCACACATACGTAATGAATGTGCAAATAGGAATGAATTTAAAAAACTCAAAGGAAGCTATTCTAAATCAGGCACTTGGTATCTTTAGTCGTTTGGGATTTCATAAAACTACAATGGCTGATATTGCAAGTGCATCTAATCGTGGTAGGAGAACCATATATACTTATTTTAAAAGTAAAGAGGAGGTATACGAAGCGGTAGTGGAACGTGAGCTAGATAAAGTTTTAGATGTAATTCGATTAAAATTAGAAGAAGTTGAGTTTGCAGATAGTAAGTTAGAAGTATATTTGGAAACACGTTTAAAATCGATTATTGAGCTTACAAAATTTCATGAAGCACTACGAATTGCATATAGTTATAATTATAAACACGTTGAGAGTATACGACAAAAACTGGATATTGAAGGAAACACAATTTTAAAAAGTATCTTAGAATTAGGAGTTCAGCAAAATATCCTTATTGCAGATGATGTGGATATTGTTGTTGAAACCCTGTCAATAATTATTAGAGGTATTGAGTTTATTTTAATAAAAGAAGATAAAGAACAACTTACCGACCTACATATCCAAAGCATGCAAGCTTTAATACTAAACGGATTAACTAAAAAATACCCTTTAAATAATAAATCATGTATATAAATTCATTAGGGCACTATTTGCCCGCACAACTTATTCCAAATTCGTACTTTCTTGAAGTAAATGGCTTAACCGATGAGTGGATTTATTCGCGAACAGGTATAAAAACTAGAACTAAAGCAGAAAAGCACGAAAATACAAATACAATGGCTGTTGAGGCAGTTAGGTGTGCTCTAGATAAATTACCCTACAATATTCAAGATGTTGATTTAATTGTAGGAGCATCTTATTCACCTTGGGATACCGTAGCTACAATTGCGCATAAGGTGCAACATGAGTTTAATATTAACAATGCTCAGGCCATTTATATATCATCGGCTTGTTCTTCGTTTGTAAATGCGGTTGAAATTGTTGAGGGCTATTTTGCAATGGGAAAAGCTACAAAAGCACTAATTATTACATCGGAGCATAATACGGCTTATAGTAACGAGTCTGATGAAAAGAGCGGTCATTTGTGGGGAGATGGTGCAGCTGCAATGTTTATTTCAAAAGAACCAACAAAACAAAGCGAAGGTAAAGTAGTTGATGTATTTACTCGTGGATTAGGAAATATTGGTAAAGGTGTTGAGGGTGTTTATTTGCATCCTTACAGTGGTGGATTAAATATGCCATACGGTAAAGACGTTTTTACAAATGCTTGTAAGTACATGTCGGATGCAATAAATGAAGTGCTTAATAGAAATAATAAAAGCATTAGCGATGTAGATTTCTTAATACCACATCAGGCTAACATGCGTATTATTAAATATTTGGCTAGTGATTTAAAAGTTGATAAAGAAAAGATTATTACGAATATTGAAGAACTTGGCAATACAGGTTGTGCAAGTACTTTAATAGGCTTATCGCAAAATGTTGCTAGAATTAAAAAAGGAAATTTGGTTGGAATTACTGTGTTTGGTGGTGGTTACTCTAGCGGATCAATGTTAATACAGTTTTAAGTTACTAAAGCAATTTATAATATCACGTGTTTTATTGATACTATCTTTTTTTGAAACTCTAGTCACTTCAAACACTAGCGCATTCGTATCTTTAATTCTTTAAAATAGTAGCAGCATGTTTTCTTACTTTAATTTGTAGCGGTATGTTACCTACAACTTCTCCATCTAGTTCCATGGGGCAGTTAAGTTTAGAGCTGCTTATTGTACACTGTGATAATTTATGGTAAAAAACTTCAGCTAATTTTATTTTATTTCCTTTCCGTAAATTTCCTACCTGTATTATGAATTGAAAAATATTTACTTTACGAGCAATTAAAACATTAGCTATACCATCGTCTAATTCTGCATCAGGGGCAATGCATAAGCCACTACCAAAATATTTTCCGTTATTTATGATATCAATAATACGTCACCTTTAAAATTAAAAGTATTTGCTTGTAATTCAATGGGAATGCGCTTAAAACTTAAAAATGAACGCAGAATATTATAGAAATAAGAGAAATTACTTCCCCATGTTTTATTGCTTTTGTTAACAAACTGGCAAACTAAGCCACCCAAGCCTATATCAAATGAATTATCGTAATAGCGGGTAACAGACAAGTTGTTTTCTGTGTATTATACTTGAACTAAATCAAGCTTTTGGGTTTTGCCTTTTTTAATTACTTAGTAAAGATGCTTCATGCTTTCAATCTTACCTGCAGTACGTGCAAAATCGTTTCCTGCACCACGAGGAAAAGCTGCTAAAATAACTTTCTCACGAATATCTTTAGGTGCTTTCATGTAGCCATTAATAACCTCACTAAAAGTGCCGTCACCCCCTACGCCAATAATGTAGTCAACATTGT
>JAUXEM010000133.1 GCA_030620515.1 Salinivirgaceae bacterium | reverse complement strand
ATTGGTCAAGCGTATGTTAAAGAGTATTTTCCACCCGAAGCTAAAGAAAGAATGCTTGAGTTAGTTGGGAACCTAAAAATTTCTCTAGGCGAAAGAATAGAGAATTTGGATTGGATGAGTAATGAAACAAAAAAGAATGGCCTTGAGAAACTAGCTACCATGAATGTGAAGATTGGTTATCCTGATAAGTGGAAAGATTATACTGAAATGACCATTAAAAAAGATTCGTATATCTTAAATATTTTAAGAGCTAAAGAATTTGGTTTTAACGAAATGATTAATAAAATTAATAAACCTGTTGATAAATCAGAATGGTTTATGGCCCCACAAGTAGTTAATGCTTATTATAGTTCAAATAGAAATGAAATTGTATTTCCGGCTGGCATACTACAACCACCATTTTTTTATATAGATGCCGACGATGCTGTTAATTATGGTGCTATTGGGGTAGTTATTGGACATGAAATGACGCATGGATTTGATGATAAAGGACGCTATTATGACAAAAATGGTAATTTAAATACTTGGTGGACCAATGAAGATAGTGAGCGTTTTACTGAGAAAGCAAATGTTTTAGTTCAGCAGTTTAATAATTTCACAGTACTTGATACTGTTAAAGCTAATGGTAAATATACACTCGGTGAAAATATTGCTGATCTTGGTGGAATTAATATTGCTTTTGCAGCATTTATGAAAACAGAACAGTGGAAAAATCAAGAAGATAAAATTGAGGATTTTACCCCAAATCAACGTTTCTTTTTATCGTATGCACATTTATGGGCACAAAATATCCGCGATAAAGAAATATTGAGATTAACTCAAGAGGATGTTCATTCATTAGGTCATTTAAGAATTATTGGACCTTTAAGAAATGTTGCAGAGTTTCATGAGGCATTTAATATTCAGAATGAAGATTATATGTTTTTACCTGAACAGGAAAGAGCCTCAATTTGGTAGGATAAAATACTTAGCTAAAGGTTTATTAGGTTGGGATACTGCAAAAAATGGAGTGTTATTAAGCGATAAAAGTGTAAGTAACTGAATATAAATGATTTTTATTTTTGCGGTTTTTTTGGTTTTTCAATTTTGAATAATTCATAACTAACACAATATTAAGAAGATAGCAACTTATTGATTTTTGAAAAGTTGAGCAAGAATAATCATGTTTGACTATAATAATTGAAGGAATATTACTATGCCTCAATATTGGCAGTGTATAGCTAAATTTAACAAAAAACGTGAATTTAATTTACGTTTTTAAAATGTTAAATCATATGATGTACATGCACAACAATCAATTAGAATGGTAACACCACATGCCTAATGCCCACAATACCGAAGCTATGCATTATGGTAGATTTAATTGACCAACCATACTTTTGAATTCATGTTACGAATGATGGAGTGCGATTCTGCTTATTACATTGTGTTTAATGGAAGTGAAAAATAATAAACTACTTATTCTCTTTTGTCAAGCTGAAGGATTCACCAGTTATTTAAAAGGATTGGGCCTAATAGATATAGTCTGTTCTATCAAACTATAAAATAATTTACCTCTAATTGTAGAAAGCTTTTTATCAAATTGAAATGCACATTTATCCAGATAGTAGGGTAAATGTTTAGGTGCGATATTCCCATGGTTCGGACTATATATCCACCGCTTGTTTTTATTTAGAATGCTTGCAATTGGGGGTAGGTCTGACATATAATAACGCTGCCCTACTGTTTTTTTCGCTTGCTGTATGATAGATTTTTGATTCTAAAATTTTATTTTGTATTTTCGGTTTATAATATTAGCTAAAATCCGTAAGTCACAGTGTGATTATTTGCTTAATAGGGGTTTATAATAATAAAACGAGAGTCCTTAAAAAAGCACTTACGCCGTGGCTATCAAATATTTAACTGTAACAGTTGCGGAATTATGGTATTATACTAAAATCGAGTAATTATAAAAAAACTTTAAATTATGAAAGTCAATGTAGTTGTATTTCTTATGTTAATAATTTCGATTAACAGTAATTCACAATCTGTTTTTACAGAAGGAGCGGTTAATAATAGCCAAAATAACAGAGTAGGTGAAAAAAATCAAACAGCTTTACCAGTTTCAAATCGATATGAACCAACGGTTTGCAAAAAAGGTAATTACATCCTAAATGAAGGTTTTGAAAACACTAAATTTCCTCCTGCAGGTTGGTCTGTAATTAATGGTGATAATGTAGACACTTGGGTACGTAACACAGAACATCCAGTACATACTGGACAAGCAAGTGCAGCCATGATTTATGATTATGTAGATTTAAATGATGATTATTTGGTTACTCCCAAAATGACTATCACAGGCAACAGTATAATAAGGTTATGGGCAAGAGATCTATATTACGAATCAAATTTTGATATAAAAGTTTCTACTACTGATTCGTTAGCAAAATCATTTACAAAAACAATTAGTTCTATCGCAACTAGCGATAATTGGAAAAAATATGAATTTGTGTTATCTGATTATATAGGGAAGGATATTTATATAGCTTTTCATGCAACTGGGTTTAACAGGACAATTGTTGATGATGTTGAAATATTTTCACAACTAAATGATGAGGTGGGTGTTAACTCAATAGATATTAATGCTCCTTTTGAACCAGGTACTTATACTCCCAAAGCAACAGTTGAAAACTTTGGAAGTTTAAATCAAGATTTTAGAGTTGTATGCAAGATTAAAAAAGATGATATAGAAATTTATGCTGATTCTGTAGACGTAGTAAATTTACAATCTATTACTAGTAGTAAAGTAATTTTCAAAGATGTTGTAATAAAAAATATTGGCAGCTATAAGTTTGAAATTTATGTTGTTAACCCAGGAGATTTAGACGTAACTAACGATACTATTAGTGAAGAAATAGTTTTTAAAAACTATTTGTGGGCTTATGCTTTTCATTATGAGCCTCTTGTTGGCAGCAGAGCCGTTAAGTTTGCTTTAGATGAAAGTGAACCAATTATTGTATTCTTGAGTGATGTTATTGACAAAGCCTCAATTATACAGTGTGGTGCTTGGGCTAAGGGGAAATGGTACGGGTTTATTGGCTCTTCTAAAGAGTTAATAACAATAAATACAGAAACAGGAGAACTAACTACTATTGGCAAGGCTAATGATATTTATGGTATGTCATATGATGTAACAACAAATACTATGTATGCTGTTAGTAATACAGAATTATTTACTGTAGATTTAGCTACAGGAAACACAATGCCAGTAGTGTCTATGAACGTTAGTGAATCAACATTTACAACATTGGCATGTGATGCGAATGGAAACCTTTTTTCATTGAATTTAAACGATAGTAAACTTTATTCTATAGACAAAACAACAGGTAATGCGACAGCTATTGGAGCAGTAGGAAAGGAACCAAATTATGCACAGGATATGGAATTTGATAAAACTACAGGGATTTTGTATTACACATACTGTGACCTTGCTGAAGTATTTTTATGTACTGTTAATGTTACAACTGGTGGACTTACAAAAATTTACGATTTTCCAGAACAAATGTCAGGTATGGCTATTCCATACAGTACAAATATAGGTGTTAACGATGTTGCTAAAAACTTAAAAAATATATCTATATTTCCAAATCCAGCTAGAGATGTTGTAAATATTAGTGCCGATGAGAAAGTGAAAGCTATTAAGGTAACTAACTTGTTAGGTAGTATAGTGCTATATAAAACGTTAAACAGCAACGATATACAAATTGATATTGCCAATTTCGAAAATGGAATATACTGCTTTTCCATTGAAACTACTAGTAATACTTTTATTCGTAAAATTATTATTGAAAAATAGGCAGAGTTATAATATTTAGAAAAATATATGAATACATTAATAGTCACCCACTTGCGGGTGGCTATTTATTTAAACAGAATGGTAAGGTAGTTTGGCGTTACTTTGAGTTTGTCAATAAGTGGACGACATGGAAAAAATTTAGAATATATATCTTCACAATATTGAGCTGCTGTGAACAGGGCAACACCTCATGGGATTCGGCAAAACAGATTCCCTAATGTATACAAACATAGGCAACAATAAAAACTGCATATTTACTTTAGTCAAGCTGAAGGATCCACCAGTTATTTAAAAGGATTTGGATTAATAGATATAGTCTGTTCTATCAAACTATAAAATAGTTTACCTCTAATTGTAAAAAACTTTCGATTAAATCGAAATGCATATTTATCCAGATAGTATGGCAAATACTTAGGTTAGATATTATCATGGTGCGGACTTTATATCCACCGTTTTACTATGGGTTCACTCAAAACTAAGTTCATCAGTTAATGCTTCAGATATAAACTTACACCTAACACTACCAATTTGTTTCCTGTTACATATAGTAGCCACTGCAAGTTTTCGCAGGAAAGATTGAAATTTATTCATACAATTAAGGTTAGCAAAATATGCCTAATTATAAATTTTAGTTCTAAAAAAAATATAAGTTATTTTTTCGATTGTAAAAAAAACCTCTACCTTTGTTCGGTAATTAACGAACTGACATGATGAAAAAGGATGTAATAACAGAAGAGCAAAAGAGAAAAGCTAGGTACGCTAAAGCAATGGGGCATCCAGTACGCATGTATGTGTTAGAGCTATTGTCAAATCAAAATTGCTGTTATAGTGGCGACCTTACTAACGAACTTTCTATTGCAAAATCTACACTTTCGCAACATTTAAAAGAATTGAAAGACGCAGGCTTAATACAAGGCGAAATTGAAGCTCCAAAAATTAAGTATTGTATTAACAAAGATAATTGGGCAGAAGCTAAAGGCTTATTTAAAGCATTTCTGAATCTTTAAAAAAAATTACAATCAAAGTTCGTTATTTTGCGAATAACGAAATGAAATATATAAAACTGATATAAAATGGATTTAAAAAATTTGAAACCAGCCAACATGGAAATTAAAGTTTTAGGCACAGGTTGTGCAAAATGCAAAACGCTTGAAAAGCAAGTCAATGTGGCTGTTGAAGAGCTTAACTTAAAAGCTGATGTTATTAAAGTGGAAGACATCGTTGAAATTATGAATTTTGGAGTTATGACAACCCCTGCTTTAGTTGTAGATGGCAAAGTGGTAGTGAAAGGGAAAGTTCCCTCAGTTGCAGACATTAAAGAATTATTAACTAAATAAAATTATACACAGATGAAACCCTCATGCGAGGGAGGCTAATATTTATAGTCAAGCTCGCACTAAAGGATATGATTAAAAATGAAACACTTAACTAATTTTTAAACTAATGAAAAAAATATTTAGTACACTAACTTATGTATTGGTAATTGGCTTAATTGCCGTTTCAGCACAATGTTGTAATAGTGCCAAAACAAAAACCGATTCAGAAACTACAGTAGCTAGCAACCAAACCAAACAAACCAAACAAGTAACTGATGTAAAAGCCTATTATTTTCATGCATCCCATAGGTGTGCAACGTGTCAGGCAGTAGAAAGTGTTACTGAAGAAGCTTTAAAAGAATATTATGGTACAAAAGTTTCTTTTCAATTAATAAACAGAGAAGAGGATAAAGAAAATCCAATGTTGGCTCAATATAAAGTAAGTGGACAAACGCTTTTAATTATTAAAGGTGATAAGGTTGTTAACTTAACCAACGATGCATTTATGAATGCTCGTACAAATCCTGATAAGTTTAAAGCGAAGCTTAAATCTACCGTTGATTCAATGATGTAATTATGGAAGTACTACAAAACTTTTTGGAAACCTCACAGTTTCCTATACTATCAGCATTTTTACTGGGACTTATGACAGCCATAAGTCCTTGCCCCTTGGCAACTAACATTACAGCTATTGGCTATATCAGTAAAGACCTTAAAAGTCAGCGAAAAGTCTTTATTAACGGATTGGTTTACACTTTAGGTCGTGCCATTTCTTATACTACTATTGGAGTAATCTTTTTCTTTGGAGCAAGTCAATTTGAGTTCTCTGGCGTATTGCAAGAGTGGGGAGAGAAACTACTCGGTCCAATTTTAATTATTATCGGACTTTTTATGCTTGGTATTATTACACTAAAAATACCGGGAATAGGTTCATTATCCGAGAAAATGGAAAATAAATCAAATAGCGGATTTTGGGGTGTTCTCCTGTTAGGAATTGTATTTGCATTGGCTTTTTGTCCATATAGTGGAGTGCTCTATTTTGGTATGCTTATTCCAATGACAGTAAGCAGCGCAAGTGGTTTGATATTGCCTTTTGTTTTTGCCATTGCCACAGGTATTCCTGTAATTATTTTTGCATGGCTTATTGCTTTTAGTATGGGTTCAATAGCTAATCTTTACAATAAAATTAAAGTATTCGAAAAGTGGTTTCGTAGAGTTATTGCTGCTCTATTTATTGGTGTTGGATTGTATCAATGTTTTATAATGTTTATACCTCATGCATAAGTAAAGGCTTGCCTAATAAGCATTATTTTACAATAAATAAGAAAAATTAAACTTGAATTAATTATCAGTTTTGAATAATAATAGTTCGTTACATTTCTGTAAGTGTCTGATATTAAGACTTTTGTATTGAAAGATGAATTTTTGTATATGCTTGATTATTAGGTTTTTATATTTTATCTCACTACTCATATCTCATAATCTAACGTACTATTGAAAGAATACCAACACATTAAATAATGGTACTTGCAGTTGTTGTGGCTAAGTGCTAAAAAAATATAGAAATATAGTTCGCTTTATTGCGAACTATAAATCAATCAGAATGAAAGAAAAAATTATTGCATTAAATAGACATATGAACGGATGGTTTATCCCATCATTATTGCTGCCCATTTGGATAGTATTGTATTGGAATTTGCAACCAATAGCCGATTTTGTGATTGATGATATAGTAAAAATGACGGCAGGTACACACCTTGCTGAAACTATTCGATTCTTCATTTTTGAAGTGCCAAAAGTAATGCTATTATTGGTCTTAATCATTTTTGGTGTTGGCATACTACGTAGTTATTTTACTACTGAAAAGACTCGTGCCATGTTAGAGGGTAAATCCTTATTTACAGGAAATATTTTATCCTCGCTATTAGGGATTTTAACACCTTTTTGTTCGTGCTCTGCCATTCCTTTATTCTTGGGATTTGTTGAAGCCGGAATTCCCATTGGCGTTACCTTTTCGTTTTTAATTGCAGCACCTATGATTAACGAAGTAGCCTTGGTTCTTTTGGCTGGTCTTTTTGGTTGGAAAGTGGCTGTTATTTATGTGGTAACAGGTTTAACCATAGCTATACTATCGGGTTGGATTATTGGTAAATTTAAAATGGAAAAATATGTAGCCGATTGGGTTTACTCAGTAAAAACAAATCACGAAAACGAAATAGAAGATAAAATCACTTTTCAAGAACGTATTCAAAAAGGATATGAATCGGTTAACGAAATAGTAGGTAAAATATGGGTGTATATTATTATTGGTATTGCTATTGGTGCAGGGGCGCATGGCTACGTTCCCGAAGATTTTTTAGGTTCGCTTTTAGGAAATGATAATTGGTATGGTGTGCCTTTAGCCATACTTATTGGAATACCTATGTATTCAAATGCCGCAGGAATAATTCCTATTGTAAGCGTGTTAATAGAAAAAGGAGTTTCCTTAGGTACAGCCTTAGCGTTTATGATGTCGGTAATAGCTCTTTCACTACCTGAAATAATCATCCTTAAAAAGGTATTGAAATGGCAATTAATTACTGCATTTGTTGGTATAGTTGCCACTGGAATAATAATAGTTGGATTCATTTTTAATTATGTAATGTAATTTTAAGTATGGTAAAAAAAATTCTTTCTTGGTTTGTATTTGTTGCACTATTCTCATTTATGATAATGGGGTTTGCATTAAAAGGTAAGTTAAATAACTTTCTGTCGGAACATATGAGGAATAGCGTAACGCCAGCACTAAAGAGTTCGGGTAGTGCATATATTGATTCTGCTTTTAATTATACTAGCAATCAATTAGTCTATAATATCACCTTTCTTGAATTTGGAGCTAAAGGATGTTCTGCTTGCCGAAAAATGGAAACAGTAATGGACGAAATTAGAGAGGAATATCCCGATAAGGTAAATGTGATATTCCTAAATATTTTACTACCCGAAAGTCAAATCCTCATGAAGTATTATGGTATTGCCGCAATTCCAACACAAGTGTTACTAGATAAAGAAGGAATTGAATTTTTTAGACATACCGGTTATTTTTCAACACCAGAACTAACAAAAACAATTATAAATTATGGCACAATTAAATAAAATCGTATTTATGTTTATTTTAATTTTGAGTGTGCAAAAGTTAAGTATTGCTCAAAATACAGAAAGTAAATTACCTTCAATTACCCTGAAAAATATTAAGGGTCAGTCTATAAATATTTCTGAAATTACAAATGGGAATAACCCCATTCTAATCTGTTTTTGGAAAACTTGTTGTAAGAGTCCAGGTGAGTATTTGGATGCAGTGGCAGAAGTTTATGAGGATTGGGTAGATGAAACAGGCGTAGTTTTATATGCCGTAGCAATTGACGATACTCGTAGTTCAAGTAGAGTAGCTCCATTTGCGAATAGTCATGGTTGGGAATTTGAGGTATTACTCGATCCAAATTCCGATTTAAAAAGAGCCATGAATGTTGCACTAATACCACACACTTTTCTTTTGAATAGCAAAGGTGAAATTATTTGGCAAAAAGCTTTGTATATAAGCGGTGATGAGGATTTGATTTATGAACAAATTGAAAAAGTAAAAACTAAATAAATAAAATTAAGTGTCTTTTTGTTAAAAAATATATTTATGATGACAAAGATTTTATACAGCGTAATATTGTTAGTAGCTATTTTGGCATCCTCATGTACAAAAAATGATTCAGAATCTGATGGTACTGGGAATGTCACAATTGAAAGTTTGATAGCTGATGATACAGTTCTTAATGTTTGGGTTCCTACAAAAATAATGGTAACAGCCACAGGTGAAGGATTAGTTTATAATTGGGAAGCCGACCACGGTGAACTAAATGGTTCAGGCAGTCAAATTGAATATATGGCAGGCACTTGTTGTACAGGTATTAATACAATAACCTGTACTGTGGCAAACAGCACCAATAGCGATTCTAAACAAATTAAAATTAGGATATTACCGTTTAAATAATGAATAAAATTAAGTTATATACATTAGTCATATTGTCTATTGCATTTTTTACAATTAATAGAGCAAATGCTCAGTGTTGTGGTGCTGGTAACCCAGTAAGTGGCTTTGGTAATGTTTCAGGGCTACCCTTTAAAACCTTACTTATAGGTTCAAACTATAAATACAGTTATTCCGACCAGTACTATTCAGGTTCAGATAAAACGGATATTTCACCCGATAAATCTTATTATAATTTTGTTGGTGTAAATATGGCATATGGTATCACAAATAGGTTAAGTGTACGTGCTGACATTGGTTATTTTATAAACAAGTCGAAAATTTACAATATTCAAGGTTGGTCGCCTATGAAAGGTAATGGGCTTGGCGATGCCGAATTAAGTGTGAGATACACAGTTGTAAAAAGAGTACTTAAAAAATTTGACGTAATACCTGGGTTTGGCGTAAAATTGCCTGTAGGGGTATTCGACCAAGTTGTTGATGATGTAAAACTACCAATTTCATTACAACCATCGTCAGGTAGTGTTAAATACAATGTTAATGTATTCGTTTTTAAAGGCATAAATAAACACAGTGTTTCATTTAGGGCTTTTGCTGAATTTGCAAATAGAATTCAATCAGAGAATTTTGATTACAAATATGGTAATCTATATATAGTTTCAGCGTATGGCTCTTTTTCTATTAATAAAAAACTAAATTTATTATCGCAGTTACGATATGAGTTTAGAGAAAAATCAATGCGTGAGAATAAGCAAATTGTTGAATCAAGCGGTGGTCAAGTTCTATTTTTTATTCCTCAATTAAATGTTATGCCTACAGAAAGTTTTGGTATTTCATTATATGCCGATATACCTCTTTATAAATACATGAATGGTACTCAACTTTCAAATAAATTTGCCATTTCAATTAAACTATCAAAAAGCATTAATTTTAATAAAAATTGCGAACCTCAAAAAATATAAACAAATATGAAACACTTATATCTTTTCCTTTTTATAGTTTTATTTTCAACTCAAGCTAAAGCTCAAAATATTGAATTGTATTATAAAAACAATTTAATAAATGTTGATACTATTGAGGTTTTTGGCGATGTTAAAGCAGATACCTTGCATACCTATATTTTTGAAGGTGACACTACTTATTACTATAAATACGAAGCCCTTGCGGAGATTGATATAAAAAACACATCATCGAGCAGTATGGATGTACAATGTCGAAAAAAACATATTCAATTAATTCCAGAAACACAAAACTACTTTTGCTGGAGTAGTTGTTTCCCTCCATATACTTTTGAATCTATTGTTCCAGTTAACAT
>JAUXEM010000112.1 GCA_030620515.1 Salinivirgaceae bacterium | reverse complement strand
TATTTATAGCTCCCTTTTTTTTATTTAAAAATTGCAATACCCTTATTTTACAATTTGGGTTGTAACAATTTTATTATTAGTTAATTTAACTTTTACAAAGTAAACGCCACTATTTAGACTAGAAACATCGATTTTCATCTCAGATGTTGAAGATGTATTCATTTTAACTAGTACTCTGTTTCCAATAGCATCATATATATCTATGCTAGCAATGTTATTGCATTTAATACTTAGTATATTAATTACAGGGTTGGGATATAATTTACATTCAATTGCTGAAATTTCATCGGTGCCTGTAGCTTCTGTTATACTAATATTTAATACTTTCTCGAAAGTAGCATTGGCTGCATCAGTTACTTTTACTTTAATACTATAGCTAGACTTTGTTTCATAATCTAAATCAGTATTTAGTTTCAGATTAGCTCCTTCAATAGTGAATGAAGCATTATCAGTTCCTCCATTGGCAAAAGTAAAGGTATGTGTGTCGTCAGCATCTGCATCAGTAGCTGTAAGAGTACCTATTTTACTTCCTATTGCAGCTGTTTCAGAAATTTTGTTTTCACTTAATTCAATATTTGTTGGAGCGCTATTTTCAAACGCATCAACTATATTAATAGTAAACTCTTTTTCAAAAGACGCATTAGCCTCATCACTTACACTTATTGAAATGCTGTAAACTTGTTTTGTTTCAAAATCGAGAGCGGTATTAACTTTCAGGTTATTTTCATCAATAGTGAATGAAGCATTATCAGTTCCACCATCAGCAAAAGTGTAAGTGTGCGTATCACCAGTATCAATATCAGTAGCAGTAAAGTTTCCAATAACTGTTCCTATAGCTGCGGTTTCTACAATGCTGTTTTCACTTAGTATAATGTTTGTTGGGGCGTTGTTTCCAATTACATTAATAGTAAATATTTCATTTATCGAGTTACCTGCAATATCAGTTGCTTTCATCTTAATTGAATACTCATTTTTCAAAGAATATGTTAAGCTAGTATTTAGCTTTAACTTATTTCCTTGTATAATAAATGAGCCATTATCAGGATAAGTCGAATTTTCGATAAATATGAATACATGTTGATCATTTTGATCAGCATCTACAGCCAAAATTTCAGCAATTACAAAGCCTATATCTTTAGTTTCCAAAACTTCATTATTACTTATGTTTATTGCAGTAGGAGCAACATTGTTAATCTCTTGTACAATTTCAATCTGAATTGCTTTACTGAAAATAGCTCCTCCTTGATCCTCAACGCGTAAATAAAAATTTAGTTTTCCGCTAAGGCTACTTATATCAGCGTTTAGTTTTAATTGATCACCATCAACTATAAATTTATCATTGTCTGCGTCCAATACTCCGTTTGAAGGATATAGTCTGAAAGAATGCACATCATTCACATCGTTATCAACAGCAATAAGGTTGGCTACTATGCTTCCAATTGCAGCATCAGCCAATACAATATACTTACTTAATTGAATGTCAGTTGGCTTATTGTTTTCATCTACATCTTCAACTTCAATAGTAAAGTCATTAATAAAAGATCCTCCTTGACTATCGGTTACTTTTAAGCAGATAAATAACTCTGGTGTTGTTTCATAATCGAATGAAGCGGTTGTATGTAGTTCGCTACCTTTAATTGCAAACAAGTTGTTATTTGTAGAATTAAATCCTGATTCAACAACTAGTTCGTATGTGAACGATTCGTTAGGATCAACATCAGTTGCAGTAATATCAGCTAATAAAATTCCTGAAATAGCATTTTCAGTTATCGATTGTTTAGATAATGAAATTGCCGTAGGATTACTATTTTCAAATATATCATTCACAGAAATAGTGAAAGCCTGATCGAAATCATTACTCTTATCATCTGTAACTCTAATGTTAATTTTAAGTTCTGATTTATTTTCAAAATCAAAAACAGATTCGGTTACTAGTTGAGTGCCTAGGATACTAAATGAGCCATTATCAGCATCCTTGATTCCGTCTGCTGCTTGTAAAGCAAATGTATGTGTATCTCCAACATCAGTATCTGTTGCTGTAAGCTCTGCTACAAGTGTTTTTATAGCTTTGTTTTCGTCAATACTAGTTGAAGAAAGAATTATTTCTGTAGCAGGCATGTTTTCAGCAATATCATTTACTATTATAGTAAATGCTTTAGTACAAGATTCTCCTGCTGCATCTTCTACATTGGTATAGATTTTATATTCTGCTTTACTTTCGTAATCAAGGGCTGTGTTTAGTTTTAAGGTAGCAACATCTATTATAAATGAAGCATTATCTGCATCATTGCTGCCATTACCACTTGCAAACGTGAATGTATGCGTATCGCCACTATCTTCATCAACAGCTTCGAATGTACCTATTGTGGTATTCAATGCTGAGTTTTCATCTATACTATTTTCAGATAATGTGATGCTTAGCGGAGCATGGTTAGCTGCTGGTTCAATAACAGTAATATACTCTGTCTTTAATTCTGTATTGTTACCATCGGCATTTGTTACTATCAAACTCACATCATAGTTGCCTACTGTTGAATAGCTAACAACCGGATTGTCTTCAGTACTTGTTGGAGGTGTTCCTCCCTCAAAAGTCCATAGAACTGATGTTGGATTACCTTCTGATGAGTGTGAGAAAATAATAGATTTTCCTTTCTCTAATTCTGTATTAGTAACTGTAAAGATAGCTTTTGGTGCTGGAGCTTCACTTACAATTAAAGTATAATCTTCGGTTTCTCCATTTGTAGTTTCGTCGCTACATGCTGAAGCTACAGGATCAAAATTCCTAGTTCGAATACGTATTCGTGTATATCCTAAAACTGCATCAATTGGAATAGCTATATCGATAGCCGTTGTACCGCCAGCAGTTACCTGATCCTCTGATACTTTTTCGGACGAAGCAAAAGTACCATCCTGATCCCAATCAATAAATACTGAAAGACGAATTCTATCATCTTTGGTAGTGACTGTTAAAGTAGCAGTGCCTCCTTGAATAACTGTAGCAGTTAAGTTAGAATAGTCACGATAGGTTATAGCAGCATCAATTTCTCCTTCATTGCTTAAATCGTTAATCTGAACACTATTAATTCGTTCCCAATACCCAGCTTCCTTACTGCTTGGTGTACAATAAGTGTTTGATGCTTGTACTGTTAAGTATGCTAATTTCTCATTAGCATCGGATACTCCATAGTCATTTGTTGCTACAAGGCTTACTTTGTAAGTTCCTGCTGTAGCATAAGTAACACTAGGATTCTGGTCGTTACTTGTTGCAGGAGTTCCTCCTTCGAATACCCAAGCCCATGATGTTGGCTCATTAGCTGAAAGATCAGTAAACTGGATTAATCCTCCTTCTAGGCAGATTGTTTTATCTGACTTGAATTCTGCCACAGGCTTATGTGCTTCGCTTACTTTAATTAAAGCGTTTTTGGTAATTTGTTTAGTTCCCGCAGGCGTAGTTACACTTAATGTCACTCCATATTCTCCTTGGAAAAAATAAGCTATTTCAGGATTAACTTTGCTACTGCTAGCAGGTTCGCCTCCTTCAAATGTCCACAAATAGGTGGCATCTTTATTATAAGCAGTTAGATTTGTAAAACTAATTTCGTCGCCACTATTAATAGCAGTCACTTCTGCTAAAAACTCTGGCTCAGGTGTTTCTGCTGTTTCTGTAACAGTAATGTATGCTGGAGCTGTCTTAATATTAGATCCATTATCATTTGTAACTGTAAGCTTCACTTGATACGTTCCGGCAGTATTGTACTGAACGTATAAACTAGCTTTATCACTTGTTAAAGTTTCAGCACCTTCGAATTCCCAGGCCCAACTTGTTGGATTGTTTTGTGAGGCATCAGCAAAGAGTATGTTTTCGCCTTTTGCAATTGTAGTTTTATTGGCAATGAAATTTGCGATAGGCAAAGCTGCTGCCGAAATTTGAATGGTGTAATCTTCTGTTTCGCCCGCATAAGTAATAGTGCCACAGGGGTCGCAATTAGACGAATACGCAGTACGGATTCGCATTAGGGTTAAACCTTCAGCTGCATCAGATGGTACTGTAATTTGAAAACTATGAAAACTATCTCCACTACTATTATCACCAAAGAAAACTCGTTCCGATGCTTCTAAAGTCTTATCTTGATTCCAATCTATCCATACAAATAAGCTATTTGACCCCCAGTTATTATTGCCATAGGAAACGCCCATATCGTATGAATTATCAACGGTTAATTTGGCAATTTGATTTGTAAAATCTGAATATTCAGTAAGCCCTGATGCGTTATTAATTTCAGCTAGATTTACGTTTTTAATATCTAACCAATTGCCGTCATATACATGCTTAGCTGCGCAGTAACCATTTGGCGAGAATTCCTCTACTGTAATTAAAGCCTCTTTCACTTCCTGTGTTTGTCCAAAGCTATTCGCAGCTACCAGACTAACTGTATATACTCCTGGTGTATTGTATGATATGTTTGGATTTTGTTCCGTTGAATTAGCTGGTGTACCACCTTCAAAAGCCCATTTCCAAGAAGTAGGAATGTACAATGATGCATCGGTAAACTGAACTGCTTCACCAGTTTTTACAAAAGTATTATCATATTTAAAACTTGCTATTGCAGGCCCTTCTTCGTAAACTGTGATAAATTCCGATTTCGTTAAACTAGTACTACCATCTTTATTGGTAGCAGTTAAGCTTACATTGTAAACGCCTTCTTCTAAATAATCTACAACAGGGTTTTGAGCGGTACTTGTCAACGGTTCGCCACCGTCGAAACTCCAACTCCAAGCATTAGGTTCATATTTTGATAAATCAGTATATGTGACCGTTTGCGATTTGAATATTGAAAATTTATCTGATGTAAAATCTACTTCAGGCTTAATTGGAACAAACTGCTTTGCTCCTGTTAAGATAGGCTCGTTCGGTTTTTCATTATAAGCATAATCTAAAATTGAATACGATTTTCCATCGGCAGCTACTGATATTCTTAACCAAGCGTAAAAATAATAACCTTGATCAATAAGCTGAACGCCTACATAACCTTCTTTTCCTTTCCAGTCTGTATATGAATTGTTATATACATCTAATTGATTTGGGTATTCATCATAAGTTGTCCAAGTTATAGTGTTTTTATCAAGAATAGTATTCCCTTCTAATAATTTGATTTGGGAAGTACCATTCTCACAAATTAATTTATTGTCATAGGATTCCATTTTAAAATTAATATCGTTGTTGCACCATGCACCAACTCCATTTAAACCTGGAATAATCTCAAAGTCAGTCCATGTGTTATCTTTAGTACAAACAACATCAGTGTTATCAACATATTTGATGCTATAAACATCACGGAAATTTAAATTGAAATTGAAATTTCCGAATAACACTTCTTTGTTAGGATCTTCAAAAGCTGCAGGTTTCAACGAAACATTAAAATCAATATCATTTATTGCTAAATGGTCTGTAGCATTAGCCACTAGCTTAATCTTTAAAGAATCTGTATTTATTGCGGTAATTTCAACAACTAAACCTTCGGGTAGATTCTGAACATCATAATGGGTGTCTTTCTCTAATAAGCCTGAGCTCAAACTGAATTTACCATTCAATACAGTAATTATATTTTCTCCTTGAACACTTCCGTCATTCTCGTAAGTTTCTTTATATATATTATTGGTAATATCAATAATTGACTTTTCGCCTACAATTTTCTGTCCAGCTAGAATTGGTGCATCTGGCTGATCATTATATGCGTGATCAAGAACTGTGTACGACATTGCATCGGCAGCAACCTTAATCCTTATCCATCCATAATGCCAAAAATCTCCATCTTTCATGGCTACTCCAACATATGCTTCTTTACCTAACCATTCATTAAAAGAATTATTATTTAAATCGGGTTCGTTAGGCCATTTATTTCCCTGATACCATTCTTGAGAATTATCTCCAATTATAGTTCCTTCCAGTAATGGTATAAGGTTAGAAGTTCCTTTATGACATACGATGTAATTTTCGTATGTTTCAAGTTTCATTCTACCATCTTTATTATACCACCATGCTCCAAAACCGTCATCTCCCACGTCCATTCCAAACCATGTGAATTTATTATCTTTGTTAGTCGTTATGTCCTTAATGTCGGTATAAATTATATCCCATGGCTCTTTAAACTTAACCTCAAAGTTTAAAATGTTATTTTCTACAGTTGCAGTAGTACTGGTTGCAAATACCAAATCTTTAAAGCTAAGTGTTGCAATAGCGTCTTGTGCTCGAGTATTTGCAATAGCATTACCTACTAGAGTAAGCTTTATATTGTTGTCATCAATTACTTCTAACTGACATCGCAATCCTTCGGGCAGATTTTTAACGTTAAAATGAGTTCCTTGGGTTAATATACTTCCTTTTTCAAAAGCAAACTCATCGTTAAGTATTGTTATATTAGAGCTTCCATCTACGCTACCATCATTTTTATAATATTCAAGGAATTTAGCGTTAGAAATACCTAGGGTAATTTGATTTATTTTAGTTATTTTCCCTGCTATTATAGGACTATTAGGCTGTTCGTTGTATGCCCAATCCTTTACGGTATAGCTTTTGCCTTCGGTATCAACTGCAATGCGAATCCATGCGTAACATGTTAATCCATATCTTTTTATTACGCAACCCAAATAAGCCTCTTTTCCGTACCATTCGGTAAAATCGGTGTCTGTTATGTAAATTTCGTCAGGGTATTCGCCTGGCTTAACCCATGTCTCAGAATTTAAGCCAATTTCATCACCCTTATTTAAGGGTTTAGCATTAAGCATTCCTTCATAGCAAATAACATCCTTTTCATATGTTTCAAATCGTAATAAATTATCATTGAACCATGCTCCAAATTCATAATCTGAATTTCCTAAATTAAATGATTTCCAAGTGTTATCTTTATTAACTGTGATGTCGCTAATATCTGCATAAATGATTTTATACTCGTTGATAAATATTAATTCTACATTTAGTTGACTTGCATCTTTAATCTCAGCAGCTGTTAATCCATTGTATAAGGCATCTTTAAACTCAATAACAATATCGGTTGTATTTGCTTTATTGTGACTTTCAGCATAGCCTTTAAGCTCTATAGAGATGCGATTGTTCTCAAGTACTTTTATTTCTTCTGTTAAACCAACCGGAAGCCCTACGATAGTATAATGAACATCTTTTTCAATAATTGTATTTGCTCCAACAGTGAATGTGCTATTTAACAATTTGGCTGTAAGAATATTATACATGCTACCATTGTTATTAACAATGTCTTCGAGTATGGAGTCGCCATTAAACTTGAGCATGGCTTCGTGCGCTTGGCCAGCTAATAGAGTTGCATTTGGCTTTGTGTAATACGCTGCGTCATGCAACGTAAGGGCTGATCCGTCGGCAGATAAGCTTGCCTCTACCCAGCCATTATAAGTATCGCCAAGGTTTTGAAATTGAATACCTATGTAAGCTCTATTTCCTAGCCAATTTGTGTAATCGGTGCTATAAATATTTGGTTGATTTGGATAATTATCATAAGCAAACCAAGAAGATGTAGAGCCTATTGTGTCACCATATTTTAAATTTGCGGTGTTTTCCGTTCCATCTTGGCAAATAATACCTTTGCTATATGTTTCAAATTTGAATTTCACATTGGGTAGTTCGTCGATACTACATTTCCATCCTCCAAATTCACTATCGCCTTCACCTAAATAAAACCATCCAAAAGTATCTGAATCGTCAACTTTTAGATCGTCTAAGCTTATATATTTTGTTTCATAAACACTTCTGAATTGTATCATAATTTTATCAACCTTTGTGTTATTCACTTGCGCGATAGGCGTTGTAAATGCTGGTTGAAGAAATTCAATTGTAATATTCTTAACGGAATGTTCTTTTTCGTTATTAGCGGCTTTGCCTTTAAATCTTAAAACTGCATTTGTAGCATCTGTTCTTGCAATTTCAATGCTTAAACCTGTAGGAATATTGGTAACATTAAAATGAGTTCCTTCAGCAAAAACAGCATTAGCAAACTCTGCTCCTGCGGTAAGGCTAATGTTAAGCTCAGCAACAACACTTCCATCGTTTATAATTGCTTCTTTTATGTTAAAAACATCATATGTAACAACCATACCAGGGTCAAATCCATCGTTAACACCTGTTGCAATTAAATTGTCTGGTTGCCAAAGTGGTTTTCTTGTATTATGATCTAACGCAGCTGTATAGCGTAGCATCTGATCTATTGTGAACATTTCATAATCGTCAGAATAGTTCATGAAATTTTGAGTGTTTGTATACTCATTATTACAGTTTAACTCATTAATGCCCATATTTGATTTGTCGGTAGCTGGAGTGTCATCGCATTGGTCACCTCCATCTTTTTCGGGGCAACCACCTTCAAAAGTGTGCATTAAGTTAAAGAAATGACCAAATTCGTGAGTTAAAATTCTTCTGAAATTTTCACTTCCATTTGTACCAATGAAAGCACCATTAAAAACAACTCTAGCTAAGTTATTGTCAGACATTGAAGTGGAAGGATACCAAGATACTCCAGAGTTGTATAAGTCCTCGTCGTCATATAAATCGTTCGTGATATATACATTCATGTACTTGTAATTATCCCAAGCATATTGTTGTATTTTACTATCGTAACCTGAGCCATTACCAAATCCGCTTTGGTCAGGATAAAAACTTGCTGGATAAAAATTTACTCCATCGCATATATTGCCATTTGGTTCCTTTTTAGCCAAACGGAATTCGATGTCAATATCACCAACGACAGCTTGAAAGCGAGAATGTATATCATCTTGCCCAGTAGATCGTTTTGCATAGTCGTCATTTGTTTGCGCTAAAGCATTTTCAATTAACTCGTAGGTTATATCTTTACCGCCTTGAACATCGCCAAATATATGAAACACAACAGGTATAATGTATTTTTGTGCTTTTGTATATCCTTTTTGGCGACTCTGCGCTTTAAGATTATCAATTAATGCTTTTTGAATTACCTGTTCTTGTAAATATTTTTGTTTTGCTTTAGGATTTTCTTTCCAATAAGCATTGTGTTCTTGAGTGCACCTACATTCTTTTGGATGTGCATCATTTATTATATGTTGAGCAATACTGCTTATTGGTATTGCAAAAATGGAAAGTAAAAATGCATAAAAATAAATTTTCAACTGTTTTTTCATTTTAGATAGTTTTAGTAAAATTTAGTAGCATGTGTAATAATTTCTTAAGTTTTGTTAGATTATAGTGTAAAGTTATTTTTTTTGGATTAGGAATAAAGTTTTAAACCTTAGCAAAACCATTTGTCAACCTTAATGCAACCTTAATGACAATTGTAATAAGTTAAATATAAGAAGATTGCAATTTGCTTTTAGTATAGAAAGAGATGCTTTGTGTTTTGCTTTTGGCTGATGAATTAAGTAGTAATAATGATTGTTAGGGTTCAGAACAAATAATATGGGCAGATTTGACATGAGGCCATTTTAATCAGACTGAAAATTGGAATGCTGATAGTCCAGTGTATTGCACCAGGTGAAAAATTACAAATGCAAAAGTGGCGTAAGTAAAAACCACTTTGAAATCCGATAGGTCTTTTGTGCCACAAATGTCTAATTATTTGAATTTTTTCTACTTCTATTTTACGAAGTTGTAAATTGTTCTGAAATTGCGCAATAACTAGCATAGGGCAACGCCCTATGCTATTAACTTAATGATATTGTGTAAACATTCTAGGTGTAGTTGTATCGCTCAATTTAGTTTGAAAGAGAAAAGTTGGATGTGACGCATTAAAGGCGTTACCTTTAAATTTACTAATGCATACATTAAAGCATTATACATTCAAATTAAGTGATTGTTGAGCAATAAGATATGTATTTATGCTTGTTGTTTTATGCGCCAATTGCACAATTTTAGTATTATTCTTTTGTCCAAATGCGAGTGTTCAAATTCATTTCGTGAATTATGGTTTCAATAAGACTAAATAGATGATACATTTCTTCAATCTCGTCAAAGTTAACTCCCGATTTTCTTATTTGAGGTTCGAATAAACCTTTCTTAAACGAAATAGCACAATAAACACGCTCGCCAATAAACGAGAAATACATTTTACGTTTATATTTTTTTTGCATAGTTACCATAGCTTCCATCATTACAGGGGTAAGAATGTAGCGAGCCTCTTGTTGTCCGCTACTATAAACAACAAACTCTTTTTCAAACTCAGGATTTTCTAGTTTAACTAATTTACCATGAGTAAAAGATTTTTGAAATTTTTGGCCAAATTTTCCCAAAAGTTTTTCGGCAAAGTCAGGTAACACAAAGGTTGATCCCTCTATGTGTTTGTTAAAATCGGCATGAAAAAACAGTCCTGAAAAAATATCGTGCCATGTGGTTTCTGTTCTACCATCTTTTGTCGATGTGGTTTTATACTCAGCTTTAAGCTCCGAGAATTCAAAATCGGTTTTTTCGATTGTTCCCGTAACATAATCGTCGCCTTTGCAGCGGTCGGGTGTTTTTGAAAAAAGCTTACTTTCTACAAATTTGTGTGAGTCAATATGTTTATCGGCATTGTATTTAAAATCAGGATTAATTAGATTGATTATTTTTGAAACTACCTCGCTTTTGTATTCTTTTCGATAACTGAAATATTTAATGCCGCCTTTTATAAAAAGATATAAAACGCCTATTATTGCTAATGCAGCAACTATATATAAAATAGTTTGATTAGTGATTAGTCTTATAAATAAAAACGATACAATTGCCAAAACACCACCCAAAGTCCAATGGAGCTTAATTGTTTTGCGTTTTTTTTCCATGCCCTCTAGTTTGGGCTTTAACTCGCTTTCGTATAGTGCTTTTAATTCTTCGGCTGATTTCATTTTTTTAGTATTAGGTGATGAGTATCAAGTACAAAGTACAAAGTATCAAGAGATTGAGATATGTTGTGTTTTTGAGTAAATATTTGTTTTTCAAAATTGAAAGAGATAAATAAATATCAATTTTAAAAAGTTTTTGAGATATGCAATTTGATTTTTTTTTGAATTTTAATACCTCGTGGGCCTGCCTCATTTATTTTTTTGAGGTCTGCCCTAGGTTATCTACTCTTGTGTCTTGATACTTAATACTTGCTACTATTTTTTTAAAATAAATCTTTAACATTCACATTTTGTCGCTCTACTTCAGGTATTACAAAAACCTCTTTGCGTTTAAGATTCATCATGCCAGCAATTATGTTTTTTGGGAACGACTGAACGGCATTATTAAAATCGGTAATTACGGCATTGTATGTGCGTCTTGCGGCCGATATCTGCGACTCAACCTCAGTTAATGTGCGCTGCAAATTCATGAAGTTTTCGTTAGCCTTTAAATCAGGGTAATTCTCTACAGCTACCATAATACCTTTCATGCCTGCCGATATTTGATTGTCGATAGCCACTTTCTCGTCTGAGTTTAAAGCCCCACTAGTTGCTTTTGCTCTTAGCTCGGTAACTTTGGTTAGTAGCTCTTTTTCGTGAGAGGCGTACTGCTTTACTGTCGATACTAAGTTTGGTATTAAATCGTAACGTTTTTTTAACTGTACATCCATGCCTCCAAAGGCGTTGTCAACTTCG
>JAUXEM010000273.1 GCA_030620515.1 Salinivirgaceae bacterium | reverse complement strand
TACTTTTGCGGCTCGATTGTTCGTAATCTCTGTTAGTTGACATAGGAGCCTGATATATTGCGTTCAACAAGTTTAATGTTTAAAGATTATTGCAATGGATTTAATGAAAGTTGTAGCGGATTCGTATAATGTTGAAACTAAGCATCCTGAGTTTGGTGCTGGCGATACAATTACAGTTCATTATAAGATTAAAGAGGGTAATAAAGAAAGAATTCAGCAGTTTAGAGGTATTGTTATTCAGGTAAAAGGTACTGGTTTAACAAAAACGTTTACTATGCGCAAAATGTCAAGTAATGTTGGTGTTGAAAGAATTCTTCCAATTTCTTCTCCTTTTATCGATAAAATTGAAGTAAATAAATATGGTAGAGTACGTCGTGCTCGTATTTATTATTTACGTGAGCTTACTGGTAAGAAAGCAAGGATTAAAGAAAGAAGGCGCTAATTCTAGTAAAATATTTAAAAAAGAGTTGTTTCAAAAGGAGCAGCTCTTTTTTTTTAAGAGTTAATTTTGAGAAGCTATCTTATTCAATATTTTTTTTCGATTCCATAAAGACAGATTACTTCATCGTACCTGTTCGCAGATTAGAGTCATTGCAAGTGGATATTCAAGAAATTAGAATAGATTTAGAATGACATATCGCTTTGTTTTTACACTTACTAGAATTTGATCTTATTCAATATTAGTAAGTGAATATACTATGGAACTAATTTTAATATTTAAAAGAACTTAACCCACCAACTTTTCAACATAGTCCATACTTACTAAGCTTTTTTGCGATTAATTATAGGTAGTAAAATAAAGCAAATACCTCCAATAATTAAAAGCATTAAATTCATCGAAGTATGAGAAATTAATGCAAAATCTTTTCCAAAAGCTTTATCCAATCCATAAATTGCAAGTGTTTCAATTACCATAAAGTGCCAAGCGCCAATTCCTCCTTGTACTGGCATTAACATTGCAAGTCCACCCATAATAAAGGCTGATAAGCCAGCAATAGTAGTAATATTTTCTGTTGGAATATAGCTAAAGAAAACTACATACATCATTAAAAAATACATAATGTATATAAATAATGAATGACCAATATAGTACCAAGGTCTTTCTAAATTTTTTATTGATTTTATTCCTTCGAAAAAATTATATAGCAGATCGAAAAGTTTAGCAATTAGTTTTATTTTTTTTAACTGCTTGCGCACCTTCCATATTAGAATTAAACTGCTAATTCCAAAAACGATGGTAGCTATCCAAAACCAAATTGTAAAAATAAATCCAAAATTTTGTCCAAATTCAGGGTTGTTTTCTAAAAACTGTTTAAACACCCCAATTTGAGAAAACACAGTAGCAAATGCTAAAATCATTAAAAGAAGTGTGTCCGTTGCTCTTTCTGTAACAACAGTACCCACAAGTTTTCCAAATGGTATTTTTTCGTAACGCGACAGTACCGTACACCTAGCTAGTTCGCCACCACGTGGAATTATAAGATTAGTAGCATACATTATCATTATTGAGAAAAAGGTATTAATAGTTCTGGGCTTATGTCCTAATGGACGAATTAGCATATTCCAACGAATAGCTCTACTTAAATGGCTAAATATCCCAAAAACTAGAGAAAGAATAACCCATCCCCATTTAAGTCCTTGTAGGGTAATAATGAATTCGGTTAGATTATATTCTTTATAAACTCTTGAGAATAGAAAAATACCAACAGCTAGAAAGAATACGTATTTTAATATATTAAGTGCTTTTTTCATAACAATAAGTAAATAGAGTTTTAGCATCAAGTATTAAGACTAGCGGTAATAGTCCCATATCCAAACACATGCGAGTTGAAAAGTAGTTTTATTAATACCTAATTGTCTGTTTGTTACTGTTTAGCAACGAACTATTACTATAACGACTACTGTTCAAAGTTGGCAAAGATAATTTTTTTTCGACCAAGAAAAACTGCTGGTTTTCAAAAACCGGGAACTCGCTTATAAAAATGTTGTAATTTCAATTGAAGATGATAAAAATTTCATATTTTCAACTTTATAAACCACCTAAAAACGCATGAAAGAGTTATTAAAAACGAATTCCCTGTTCCCGAGCTGTAGTCGATGTATTTCAATGATTATACCAGCCTGCCAAGTTCAAATATAGGCAGGTTTCCCGCACCCTCGCCTGACCATTTCAATGGCGGCAGCTTGCTGCGAGGAGTTTCAATTATGCTTTTATAAAAGTTTAATCTTTTTTGGTGGCATCAACAAATACTCTTTGTCCAAGGTCTTTGTCAATTAAAAACAAACCATTACCTTTTCCTTCTACCATGTTTAACTGGTCAAGTAATGTTTGAACACCTGATTCCTCTTCCACCTGTTCGTCTACATACCATTGCAAGAAGCTTTTGGCAGCATGATCTCTTTCTTCAATGGCAATATCCATTAAGCTATTAATTAAAGAGGTTACCTTTTGCTCGTGCTTAAGAGTTTCCTCAAAAATATCAATTATTCCATTCCATGAATGAGGGACCTCATCAATTGGTTGAAGCCTAACTTTCCCACCTCTTTCAACAACATAATCAAAGAATTTTAAAGCGTGTGAAATTTCTTCTTGGTATTGAATTCGCATCCAATTTGCAGCGCCTGCTAAACCTTTTTCTTCTAAATAAGCCGACATTGATAAGTAAAAATAAGCCGACCAATATTCTGCATTAATTTGCTTATTCAATTCAATTTCCATTCTTTTTGTAAGCATAGTATTATATTTAAGTGTATAGTTTTAATTAAAATTTATAAAAAACATTCTATTTATTCAAAATCAAGACCAAAGCTCTTTTTTAACTTGAGAAGATCCTCATTTTGTTCAGCCAAATAGCTGAACTTATCTGTTGCGGTATATACTATTTTCTTTTTTTGTTGCACATTAGCTACATTAACTACTAACTGTATTTGGTGATTATTTAGTTCTGTTTTAAGCCATCCCGTAATTTTACTAAATATCCTATCTTCAATGTCTTTTTTTTGTAATTCATTATCTACTTGAAGATGTATAATGTAATTATCTTTCAGGTTTGGTAAATTTGATTTTAGAACTTGATATAATCTTGGCATTTCTTTACTAATTGAGTTGGCAAATTTTATCCAAACTTTTTGTAGTTTTTCTTGCTCAAAATGTTCCAAAGCTTTTTCAGAATCTTTATTCGAAGATTCTGCCCCTTTGTTGTTCTTTGTTTTACTATCTAATTTATCT
The DNA here is from genome assembly GCA_030620515.1 of Salinivirgaceae bacterium. Taxonomy (GTDB): domain Bacteria; phylum Bacteroidota; class Bacteroidia; order Bacteroidales; family SZUA-534; genus JAUXEM01. The sequence goes on along the minus strand of JAUXEM010000273.1, from coordinate 657 downwards.
TTTAAAGCAACGCTTTTTAACGAAGGCGATGAACTTATATATTGTTTATATACCGGAGTTTCAGGTTCTTTGCTGACTGAGGGTTTTGCCGTTACTTTCGATTTAGAAGGTGTATCTGGTTGTTTAGTTATTTCTTTTCCCTTTTCTTTTCTCTTTTTTCTTATTAACTCAGCTTTTTTTTTTCTGCAAATATATTGCAGAGCTGTATTAAAGTTAATTCAACAGTTAACCTTTTGTTTTGACTGCTTCTATATTGAATCTCACCTTCATTAGTTATTTTTAGTGCATCAAAAATAAACCAAGGTTCACATTTTTTCGATTGTTCAAGGTATTGAGTTTTTATATTAGCACCAACTTCAATTAATTGAACTGTTTTTTCATCAGCAGCAACCAATAGTTCTCTAAAATGCTTACTTAAACCAGATAGAAAATGTTGTCCATCAAATCCTTTATCTAAAATTGCGTCGAACAAAACAAGAGCATCGCCAATATTTTCATCTAAAAACGATTGAGTAAGTTTAAAGAAATAGTCGTAATCAAGTACATTTAAATTAGCAATGGTTTTATCGTAAGTTATTGTATTGCCTGAGAAACTCACTATTTGATCGAATATTGATAGTGCATCACGCATGGCACCATCTGCTTTTTGAGCAATTA
>JAUXEM010000164.1 GCA_030620515.1 Salinivirgaceae bacterium | reverse complement strand
CTAAAAAAAATATTTTTCAACGAAAAAAAATTGCAGAAATCTGTCAGATTTTAAATATCCTGAGTTTTCTTTCTGACACTAATTAGAAGAAATATCAAGCTAACTACACTTAAGATTATTAAAATTATTGTATTACTCATAGTATTACTTGCTGAATTCAAGTTGCATGCAACTTTTTAATTATTTATCATTAATACAATGCTATAAAAATATTGTTTAGAATAAACAGTTGAAAATATTTATAATTGTTACAAAACTATACGAAATAAGGGTTTTAAACAATAATAGGCAGTGGACAAAAGGCGGACATATATAATAATAAACTAAACATTTTTGGTTAAAATTGTGAAATGTAATCTTCAAGCGAATCATTTGTTGACAAGTCAAGTTTCTTTCTAATTCGGTATCTTGTTTTTTTAATAGCCTCATTAGTAATATTTAGTATTGAGGAAATTTGGTATGATGATAAATGTATGCGTAGGTAGGCAGAAAATTTTAATTCTGTTTTTGAAAGGGATGGGTGTTTTTCTTTTAGCTTATTGAAAAAATCGTTGTGCACTTCTGTAAAATGAAGCTTAAAATCTTCCCAGTTGTCAGGTTTTTTACTTTGAGCTTCTAAATTTTTTTTGATATGATTTAGGTCATTGCAAATATTGGTGTCATGGTTTTTTACAATAAGTTCATCAATATGATTAATGGTGTACTTAATTATTTTGCTGGTTTTTCCTATTTGAAGCGCAGTTGTAATCAATTCTCTTTTTTTTGCTTCAATTATTTCATATGCCTTAAGCTTTTCATGTTGTTCCTGTTTTTTCTCGATTTGTGATTTGCTAAGATCTTTTTCTAATTTATTTTGTTGAGAAATATTTAAACCTACTCCCATAAAATATAAGTTACCTTCATTTTCGAATTTATATGCTTCATAAAAATAGGGTATTTGCTCTCCTTTTTTTGTTACAATATGGGAGTATATTTGTGATACACCTGTTTCAAAAACTTGCATTATTGCTTTTTCAACTCTCATAAATTCATTTTTTGTAAAAAACTGATAAGGTTGCATATTAAAAAGCTCTTTACTTGAATATCCAATATTTAATTCGAAGTTGTCATTCCATCTTTTAAGATAGAATTTTCCGTTTACTTTCTCGTACAAATAAAATATACCTGGAAGGCTATTGATTAGTTTATTACTAAATTCTTTAGCATTTATAAATAGTTTATCTTTAAGCTCAATTTTAACTTGATTCATTTTTTCAATATCAAGATAATGATCTTTTAATTGACTTTTTAAATGATTAATTTTTGCAATTTGAGCCTTAAGTTTTACTTTGTTGTTTTTAAAGTTGCTTATATTAATTATAATACCAACAATATAATTATTGCCATCAACTACTACAAGGCTTCGCATGGCAACAACAGGAATTACATTACCCGATTTTTGATGTATATGATATTCAATAAATGGTTCTTTGTTTTCGCCCTCAGCCAGTAGTTCCATAAATTTTTTAACAATCCTCTCTTTATCAGACGCATAAACAAATTCAGAAACAAATTTATTCTTCAACTCTTTGGTTGAATACCCTGTAAGAGTTTCTACATTTTTGTTCCATGCCAATAGCTTACCCTCTTTAGAAAATACATAAGCATTTTCGGGCATGCCGTATATCATTTTTTTTAATGAGAATGGTACTTCAATAATATTTTTACTTGCTTTATTCACGAATTAAGTTTTAGGAAATATTATCAACCATTTATATTTTAAACAAAATTTAGTAGCTAACATTTACATAAAATAAGAAGATTATTTAACAAACTCTATCCAAATTTATTATATAATATCAGCAAGAAAACGCCAATAGTTTTGTTACTCTTGTTTTGAAAATGCCAAAAATTAAGCCTATCTCTAGTTTTTTTTTTAGCGTATGATAAATCTAAATCGCAAGCCCGATATAGCTTTTGCAAGGCTTTTGTTAAAAAAAAACAAAAAGCAGTTTCGAGCTAGGGATCTAGATTTTAAGCAACAACGCAGAAGTTATGTTTTATATACAAACTCTAATTATTATTAATCCAACCGCCACCAAGCACTTTATATAAATTGGTATAAGCACTTAGTTTGCGTTGCATTAATTCAGAGTGATATAACTCAATTTGGAATAATGACCTTTCCGATTCTAACACTTCTAAATAACTAGTTACACCACCGTCGTATCGTAATTTAGATAATGATGCTGCATTTATAGCGGCTGCTAATTGTTGTTCAACTGTTTCTAGTTCGCGACCCAGTGTACTTAAATTAATCAATGCATCTTCTGTTTCGCGAAAAGCAATTAACACCGTTTTTTCATAATTCAGTTTCATTTGCTTTGTTTTTTCAGCTTCAATTTCTACTCTGCGTTTATTCTTTCCAAAGTTGAATATTGGACCAAATAACACTGCACCAACCGAACCAATTAAATCGTCGCTAGCATTAAATGCCGATAAATCGAAACTAGCCATACCCGCCATAGCAGTTAAACTAATAGATGGAAAGCGCATAGCCTGTGCCACTCCAATTCGAGCATTTTGGGCTACCACTTGCTGCTCTGCAGCAAGCACATCGGGTCGGCGGGCAAGTAATTGCGATGGTAAGCCAACCGGAATTACAGTTTCTGATTTTTGGTTTTGAATTGCTGCACCAATAGTTATTTCTTTAGGGTTTTCACCTGTTAATACACGTAAGGCATTTTCGGCATAAGCAATAGAGCGTTCGTAAGCTGGTATTGATGCAGCAGCAACAGCCTCTTGAATTTGAGCCTGATTCAAATCAATTTCGGCAACTACACCTTTCTCAAATCGTTCGTTAATAATACGTGTCGATTCTTTTCTCGACTCAAGAGTTCTTTCGGCTATTTGCAACCTTCTTTTATAGTCGAGTAATATGTAATAAGTTCCGCTTACCTCATTAATTAAACTTATTTGAATAAATTTTAAAGCATAATCTGATGCAAACATTTCGGCTTTTGCTGCTTCGGTTGCTCTACGGTATTTGCCCCAAAAATCAATCTCCCACGACATATTAGCTGTTGCCGAAAAACTGGCTGATGTTTTTCCTGTAATTCCCGATAATTGATTACCATAGCCGGTACTTCCATTATAGCTTAAGCTTGGATACATATCAGCTTTAGTATAGCCAAGGTATATACGCGACTCCTCAATACGCGATGCAGCAATTTGTGCATCTTTATTATTTACTAAAGCTGAGTCAATTAAACTTACTAAAGCTTTATCGTGAAATAAATCCCACCATTTTAAATTTAATGTAGTATCCGTTTTACTATCTGCAAAACGATAACTATCTGGCGACTCAATTTCTACCTTCTGAAAATTCGGTCCCATCATGCAGGAACTGAAAATTGTTATTACTATAAATACTGTAAGTATATTTTTTGTTTTCATAATTATTAAGTTATTACGCAAAGCTACACTAAGCTTTCGCAAAGTTTCGCAAAGATATTTTATAAATTATTTACAAATCGCCTGATACCTTGTTTTAATAATTTTACATTAAAATTAATAAGTAAGCCAAGTTTAAAATCTCCTAATTTTAAGTAGGTTAAAATTTGTGCTTCATGAACATCAATAAGACTGTCAACAGTTTTCAATTCAATAACAACTTTATCTTCAACCAATAAATCAATTCTATACCCATGGTCTAATTTAATTTCCTTATAAACTATTGGTAAAGGTTTTTCTTTAACAACTTTTAATCCCGAGTCTATTAATTCGCTGTAAAGACATTCTTGATATGCCGACTCCAACAAACCTGGTCCCAAAATTTTATGAACTTCAATTGCTTTACCAATAATAATATTTGATAATTCGTTTTCATTCATATTCTTTGCGAATCTTTGTGTATTTCTTTGCGAATCTTTGCGTCATAGAAATTTATTATTACTAATATCTTATTATTCACTACTAACTACTTCCTCTTTTAAAGCAAGGTCTCTCTTTTTTTCATACCCAAACAACTTACCAATAGCTACAAATAGCATTGGGTACATAAATACACCAAGTAAGGTAGCTAAGCCCATTCCGCCAAGTAGAGTCATTCCCATTACTTTACGCGCCTCGGCACCAGAACCTGTTGCAATAACAAGTGGAAATACTCCAAGTATAAATGAGAAAGCTGTCATTAGGATAGGTCTAAATCTTGATTTTGCGGCAACCATGGCGGCATCAAACAGGCTTAAACCTTTTTTAAACTCCTCATTGGCAAATTCAACAATAAGAATAGCATTTTTTGCAGCCATACCAATTAGCATAACAAAACTAACTTGTGCAAAAATATTATTTTCAAATGTTGGACTTCCTAAACGTCCTAACCAAAGGAATAATAGTGCTCCAAAAATTGCAAATGGCGTTCCTAATAATATACTTAAAGGTAATGACCAACTTTCATATTGAGCAGCTAATATTAAAAATACAAATATTAGTGAGAATGTTAAAATTACGCCAAGTGAACCAGATGCTTTTTTCTCTTGGAAAGACATTGCATTCCATGAGTAAGTCATATCGGGCGGTAATACTTCGGCTGCCACCTCTTCTAAAGCATTCATAGCTTGGGCAGAAGTGAAACCAGCAGCAGGAGTACCTGTAACTTCAGCCGAACGAAACAGATTAAACCTTGTAGTATATTCAGGTCCTGTAACTGTTTTTATATCAACTACTGTTGCAAGTGGAACCATATCTCCCTTATTATTTTTAATAAAGAAATTATTGATGTCTGATTCTTTACTTCTGTATTGTGGCTCTGCTTGAAGGTATGTTTTGTATAATCTACCAAAACGAGTAAAATCGTTTACATATGCACCACCCATAAATGCACCAACTGTAGTATATAAATCATTAAGGTTTATCCCAATTTTCAATGCCTTTTCTTTATTTATATCCATATATCTTTGTGGTACACTTGCTTGAAAAGTTGAAAATGCTCGTGCAATTTCGGGTCTAGCATTGGCTGCCTGAATAAACTTTATTAAGTTCTCTGATAAATACTGAGGTGTTTTACCAACCCGGTCCTGTATCATAATACTAAAACCCGAGCCGTTACCCAAACCTGGAATAGCGGGGGGACCAAAAGCAAATGCTTGTGCATCTTTTACTTTTACTGATAATGCTTTATTTATTTCCTCAATTATTTCTTTTGCTGTTTTATCTCTATCTGCCCAATCTTCTAGACTAGCAAAACCAAAACCTTGATTAGAAGACATTGCACCTGACAGAATTGAATACCCAGTTGCATTAGTTACATATTTTATATCAGGATGATTCATCATGATGGTTTCAACTTTTTTGGCAACAGCATCAGAACGCTGTATGGAGGCTGCATCAGGTAACTGATAATTCACAAAGAAATAACCCATATCTTCTTCAGGGATAAATCCGCCGGGTACCATTTTCCCAAAACCAACAGCGCCTATTGTAAATACAATAATCATTACAACGCCTCTTTTAAGTTTACGACCTAATATATTTGTAAAACTCATATACGAGTCGGTTGTTTTGTCCATACCTTTATTAAACTTTTTAAAGAACCACCCTAAAGGACCTTTATAAGGTTTAGGTTCTTTTAGCATAATAGAGCAAAGTGCAGGACTTAATGTTAAAGCGTTTACAGATGAAACTATAACAGAAACTACAATGGTAATTGCAAATTGCTGATATAAAAGTCCGGTAATACCTGCCATTCCGGCTACTGGAATAAATACAGCCACAAGCACTAATGTAGTTGCAATAACCGGAGCTGTAACAGCTCGCATTGCTGCCAAGGTCGCTTCTTTTGCATTCATTCCCTTAGCTATATTTACTTGCACAGCTTCTACAACCACAATAGCATCATCAACAACAATACCAATAGCTAATACTAAACCAAGTAAGGATAATACATTTATTGTAAAGCCTAGCATAGGGAAGAAAATAAATGCTCCAATTAAGGATACAGGTATTGCTAATGTTGGAATTAATGTTGCTCTCCAGTCTTGTATAAAAATAAATACAACAAGAATAACCAATATTAATGCAATAATAAGTGTTACCACAATATCTTTAATACCAGCAGTAATAGGGGCTACAGTATCAATAGATACGGTATATTTTACTGTTTCGGGGAAGTCTTTTTTAAGAACTTCCATTTCTTCTAATATTTTTGTTTTTAGCTCTACAGCATTTGCTCCCGGAGCTTGATACAAAGCAATTATTGAACAAGTTTGTTCGTTAAAACGAGTGTACGAATTATAAGTTTCTACTCCTAAGCCTATTGTTGCAATATCTTTTAGTTTAACCTGAGAACCATTTTCTAAAGTCCGAACTACTATCTCACCGAATGTTTCAGGAGAATTAAATCGTTCAGGCATTCTAACTGTATATGTAAATTCGGTTCCTGCAGGTGCAGGTTCAGCACCAAATTTACCACCAGGTACAATTGTGTTCTGAGAATTTATAGCATCAAGAATTTCGGTTATTGAAATACCCATTTGAGACAATCTATCAGGTTTTACCCAAATACGCATTGAATAATCTGATGCTCCCAATATCTTAACCTCTCCAATTCCTTTTACACGAGCCAATTTATCTTGAATATTTATTAAAGCATAATTACCCAGAAAGTCTTGGTCGAAATTAGGATTATCTGATGTTAATGCAATCAACATCAGCATAGTAGGTAATGATTTTTTTGTAGTTACACCAAGTTTTGTTACAACCGCTGGTAGTTTTGCAGTAGCTGCAGATACTCTATTTTGAGCCAGTACTGTATTCATATCAGGGTCGGTTCCTACATCAAATGAAATTTGCAGGTTCATTGTACCATCGTTGGCGTTGGTCGATTTCATATAAATCATATTATCAACCCCATTAATATCTTGTTCTAATGGAGTTGCAACAGATTCTTCAACATTTAAAGCATTTGCACCTGTATATGAGGCTTGTACTTGAACTATAGGCGGTGTTAAATCAGGGTACTGTTCAATAGGCAAACCAATTAAACTGACAGCTCCTACTATAACAATAATTATAGCAATAACCATTGCTACAATAGGTCGGTGTACAAAAAAATTTCCTTTACTTTCGGCCATAACTCTATTTTTTTAGCTTAAATACTTTACTATTAAAAACAGTATCGACAGGCGAAATTAGCATGCCACTATTAACTTTTTGCAAAGCATCAATTACAATTCTATCATTTGGCAGCAAGCCTTCGGTAATTGCAGCTAAGTCACCCGATTTATATGCTACTTTAATCATTCTCGATTCAACCGTATTACTATCACTTACTACAAATACCGAGAAACTCCCTTGTAATTCAATTATACAACGCTGTGGTATTACTATTGCATCGCGCTTAATATCGGTCATTACTTTTACTTTTGAATATAAACCGGGGCGTAATAAGCCATCGGGATTAGGAAAAGTTGCTTGAACTAAAAGTGAACCGGTACTTTGGTCAACATTTCTATCTACAAAATCAACCTGACCTAAATGCTTATAAATTGACTCATCGGCTAATTGCAATTCTATACCGGGTATTCTATCAGTATTGTTAGCTCTGTTTTTACCATCGGCTCCATAGCGGCGTGCCAATTGTATATATTGCGATTCTGTTATAGAGAATTTTACAATAATTGAGTCTATTTCCGAAACCGTGTTTAAAATAACAGGGTTAGGAGCCTTGCCAACATACTCGCCAACCTGAGCTTCAGTTTTACCAATTATACCATCTATTGGCGATAATACTTGGGTGTAACTTAAATTTATATCTGATGAACGAAGATTTGCCTTAGCGGCATTTAAATTAGCCATGGCAGCATCAAAAGCAGCTTGTGCCGCATCTAAATCGCTTTGGCTAACAGCTTTTGATTCGGCCAAGGGTATAATTCTATCTAAATCGGCACGGGTTTTAGATAAACCTGTTTGCGCCTCGGTAACTTTACTTCTTTGAGCATTCGATGCCTCTTCTAACGACTGTGGGTCAATAGTATATAATAATTGTCCTTTAGTTACTTTTGCTCCTTCTTGAAACTCAAGACTTTCTAAAAAACCATCAACACGGGCACGAATAGGTATGTCCTTTTGTCCGTATATTTGTCCAACATACCAATCGTAAATAGGCACATCGTGCTTAATAACTGTAACAACTGGTATTTCTTGAATGGGCATTTTCTTTTGCTGTTGCTTTTGTGAACAGCTAAACAATAACATTGCAACAAGCATAACTAATATACTGTTACGAAAGACCGATTTTCTTTTCATTTAACTATGTTTTACTAGAGATAATTAATTTTTCAGTTTTTAAACATGCAAGATAAGTTTTTATTGCTACAAGACTACATAAAACACCATTTATCCAGCAATTCCGCAACAATAATTTGAATTTTATTTATATTTTGAAATTTAGCAAGCATGCATAATTTTTCCAGCCGGACTATATTTCAGGTTTCTTTTTAGTTCACATTTTTTT
>JAUXEM010000120.1 GCA_030620515.1 Salinivirgaceae bacterium | reverse complement strand
GAATACAAGCTGTTCTTCGCGATTCAATAAACGATGAGTTTATATTGCTTAATTCTATTCATGACCTTGACGATTATAGTTCCCTTAGCAACAAATTGCTAGTCTTACTTGTAGATGAATTTTTTGCTGAAAAACTGCAAGTGTTTAAAAAGAAGCTAGAATCAAAAAAAAACAAAATACTTCTCCTTTTATTATCAAATAAAAAAAGCTCCGATGAAAGCAAGTTATTTCTAAATGATAATTCTTCGGCAATAATTAAAAAGGTTAAGAATTTAATTGAACCTACCGAAAATAATAAAAAAGAAACATCAGAATTAACGGAACGTGAAAACGATGTGTTAAAGCATGTTGCACTTGGATATCAAAATAAAGAAATTGCCGATATACTCTTTATAAGTATTCATACCGTTATTTCGCATCGTAAAAATATTACTGAAAAACTGGGTATTAAATCAATATCAGGTTTAACTGTTTATGCTATTCTTAATAAACTGATTGACACAGATAATATTGATCCTTCTACTCTAATATAAAATAGTATCTACAATAGTTGAAAAATACCAACTAATAGGGATTTTAGGTAACATTTCTTGGCTTTTAGTGAATGAATTTGATAATGTTTGAATAAAATAAAGTAAGTAGTGAGATGTAACTATAAAATAAATAATTAGAGAATTAGTGGCTTTTTTATTTCCTACAAAAATTAAAAATAAATTATATACTGCCTGAATGGAATAATATTAGTAGCGAAAAACACTAATCAACAATGATGTATAGATATTAATTTACTTATTAAGCTGTGGTTGCTAAATTTTATTTATATTCAAATTTTAAAACGAAAAACTATGTCCGATAAATTTACAACATTACCAATTGATAAGCTACTGAAGCTAATTTTTAACGAGGAAAATAACAAAAATGAAATATTTGGCATTCCAAAACATATTTTTAGTGCCAGAAATTACCCAGAATTAGGCACTAATATATTTGAAAAACCTTTGAGTATTCCACTGGGAGTGGCTGCGGGACCACACAGTCAGTTGGCGCAGAATATAATATCGGCATGGCTTTGTGGTGCTCGTTATATTGAGCTTAAAACCATTCAGACTTTAGATGAAATTGAAGTAGCAAAACCTTGTATAGATATGCAAGACGAAGGTTATAATTGTGAATGGTCGCAAGAATTAAAAATTGAAGAATCATTTCACCAATACCTAAATGCATGGATTATTATACATATTCTGAACCATAAATTCAATAAAACACAATTGACCGGAACGCAATTTAATATGAGTGTGGGCTACAATATGGAGGGCATTTTAAAAGAGAATGTTCAGTGGTTTTTTGCTAAAATGGACAATTGTAAGGCTGAATTAGAAGATAAAATAAAACAACTTGCACCCATATATCCTGCAATTAGTAAATTGAATATTCCAAGTAAGCTATCAAATAGCATTACGCTTTCAACTATGCATGGCTGTCCGCCAGAGGAGATTGAGCAAATTGCGAACTATTTAATTGAAAAGCGGAAACTACATACTTTTGTAAAACTTAACCCAACCTTATTAGGAGCCGATAAGCTTAGAGATATTATAAATAAGGAGAATAAATTTGAAACAAATATTCCCGACGAAGCATTTAGACATGATTTAAAGCATGACGATGCTATTCCAATGATTCAGCGCCTGATTGAGAAGGCAAAAAACATAGGTGTGGAGTTCGGTTTAAAATTGACTAATACCTTGGAAAGCGTTAATCACAAAACTGTTTTTAGCGATGCTGATGGAATGATGTATATGAGTGGAAGAGCTTTACATCCACTTTCGGTTAATTTAGTACATAAGTTACAGAATGAATTTAAAGGCGAGCTTAATATATCCTTTGCTGGTGGTGCCGATTGCTTTAATTTTGCTGATTTGGTAACTTGTGGTGTTTCACCAATAACAGTTTGTACAGACATTTTAAAACCTGGTGGTTATGGTCGTTTACCACAGTATATTTCAGAGCTACAAAATGCAATGAAGAATGCTAATGCAAACAGTATTTCTGAATTTATATTAAAAACGGCAAACAAAACAGACTTAATAGAGGCTCAATTAGCAAATTTAGAAGCGTATGTGAATAATTTGGAACATAATGTAGAATATAAAAAACAGGGCTTTAAATATCCATCGGTAAAAAACTCTAAAAAACTCGATTTTTTCGATTGTATAAGTGCTCCCTGTCAAGATGGTTGTGCCACTAAGCAAGATATACCAGATTATTTGCATTTTACAGCTGAAAAAGAATTTGATAAAGCTTTTGAAACAATCTTAAAGCGAAATTCTCAACCTGCCATTACCGGAAACATATGCGACCAACTTTGCCAACAAAAATGTATCCGACTTAATTATGACGATCCCTTGTTAATTCGTGAGATTAAGCGATTTGTCGAAGAAAACCACACTCAAGATGGATATCCTTCAAAATTACCAATGAACGGCAAAAAAGTAGCCATTATTGGAGCAGGACCTACCGGTTTAGCTAGTGCTTTCTATTTATTGCTAAATGGTTTCGTTGTAGATATTTACGAGCAAAAAAATAAAGTAGGTGGAATGGTATCAGGAGCTGTTCCATATTTCCGTCTGGATAACGATAAAATAAACAACGATTTTAATAGAGTTAAACAACTTGGTGCAGAGTTCCATTTTAATGCAAATATAGATAAAGCAAAGTTTAGCAATATACATGAAACATACGATTATGTGCACATTGCAGTAGGAGCACAAAAGTCTGCCAAGCTTGGTATAGCAAACGAAAATACCAATGGTGTAATTGATGCATTAAACTTTTTATACGATGCTCGTTTGCAAAAAGGAAATATATTGGGCAAAAATGTAGCTATAGTTGGAGGAGGAAATTCTGCTATGGATGCTGCTCGTTCTGCTTATCGTTTGGTTGGAGAGAATGGTAGTGTAACAGTGTTGTACCGTCGTAGAATTAAAGATATGCCTGCCGATTTAGGTGAAATACATGCGGTTATTGAAGAAGGAATTGAAATTATTGAGAATTGTGCTCCTTTGGAGATACTAATTGCAAATAATGTGCTTACGGGAATTAAATGTGCTAAAACAAAATTGGTAAAAAATGGTACAGCCAGACCTAAGCCTGTTATAATTGAAAACTCAGAGCATGATTTAGCATTCGATATTATTATTCCGGCAATTGGTCAGGAATTGGCAATTGATTTTGTTAGTGATGACCAGTTAAAAGCACATCCAAACACTTTAGAAACCAAACTTAAAAATGTTTACATAGGTGGCGATGCCTATCGTGGAGCAGCTACAGCTATTAAGGCTATTGCCGATGGGCGAAAAATTTCTGAAACCATTAGCAAAAAAGCCAATGTAACTACAAATAGTTTTTCCGAATTAAAAAAGGAAATATCCTATAATGATTTAATGGCTAAACGCTATATCCGACAAAAAGGACAAGTACCTATTGAGAGTGATATTGCTGACAGGCAAAATTTTAAACCAGTTAGTTTCACACTAAACAAAGAGGCTGCTATTAAAGAAGCGGCTCGTTGCTTACAGTGTGATTTAGTGTGTAGTGTATGTGTAAGTGTTTGTCCAAATAGAGCTAATTATATGTATGAAATTGAGCCAGTTAGTTATAACTTACAGAAAGCTAAGCTCGAAGATGATAAGATGACCATTATAGATGATAAGCTATTTAGCGTTAAGCAAAAATACCAGATTATTAATATTGATGACTTTTGTAACGAGTGTGGAAATTGTACTACCTTTTGTCCTACCAGTGGATCACCATATAAAGACAAACCAAAATTCTATTTAACTACTAAAAGTTTTAATAATGCTACTGATGGTTATTTCTTTACTAATTTGCCCAATAAAAAAGTGCTTATTTACAAAGAACACGGCGGAATGCGAACAATTGAAAAAAGCAATAATGAATGGATATATGAAACTGATCATGTTTATGCAAAGTTCAAATGTTCAGATTTTTCAATTAATGAAGTGAAATTTAAAACACCTTGTGTTAAGCAGGCACATTTTACTGTTGCAGCTGAGATGAGTGTGATATTTGAAAGTACAAAATATCTTTACTAATAAGAATAGCTTGTAGTATCATATATCCGCAAGTAAAACACATAACATTTAGAAGCTAAGATAGTTAGTTGTGGCGCAACTTCACCAATTTAGGTGATAGCAAAACGGCTTAATATACTCATTTGCAACATAGTCGCACTGCGACTTGCGGAATCAAGGTAGTAAGCGAATAACAAATGGGTAATGAAAAGTGAATCTTAAAAGGGTTCACTTTTTTGTATGGCACAAATCAATAGAACAATAGTTGTTTGTTTGTGTTATAAATTGAACAAACAAACCATGTAGTATGAAACAAGCATGATTAAAATAATTATTAGCACTTGCCTAGTCGGCTAGGCAAGCACACGAATACAATTGCTTTCAATTATGCAGTTGCATATAACAATTGAAAATTAAATTATAAACATATGAAAACAAGCTCATTAGTTAAAGATATTACTTATAGTGAAGGTAAACCAACCATTCAACGTTTATTGGAAACACCTTTTAGTAAAGAGATTAGAATAGTATTTAAGGCTGGTCAAATAATGAAAGAGCATAAAGCTCCGGCTCCAATAGTGGTAGAGTTATTTGAAGGAGCCATTGATTTTGGAGTAGAAGGAGAAGTGTATCATTTGAAAAAAGGTGATTTATTGACTCTTGATGCCAAAGTACCGCATGATTTAAAGGCAACCGAAGATAGTATTGTTCGCTTAACTCTTGCTAAAGTTGACGATATAGATAGGGTTTTTAGTGTGGTAAAATAGAATATAGTTTTTCAATTAAAGTTCCAATATATAAAGCCTTAATGAGCATGTGCAAGGAGGGGAGCCACAGTTAATACATTTGAAATTTCGGTCTATACTATCTTTTTTCCAAAAATCAGTAAAAAAGTATAGTGGTGCAAAACCAATTCTTTCAATTTTTCTTAAAAAGTATTGTCTATCATTCTCGGTCCAAGCAGGATATATAACTGTTTTACAGTTTAAGTCAGATAAATAACTTAAAACATAATTAAATATAATCGATCCGTATCCTTTTTGTTGAAGGGTAGGATGTATTGCAATTACATTTATTGTTCCGCAGGGATAATTTTCAGGCTTTAAAAATGGTGCAAAATCGTTAGGTATATTATTTTGAGAAAGAATTTTGGAAGTACAAAAGCCAATTACTTCATTGTTCAATTTAATAACAAAGTTATGTCTATTTATATCTATGTTACTATTTAATTTTTTTTCATCAATATAACCATCTCCAAAACAACGATTCGAAATTTCAATAACAGCTTTATTGTGAAGCTGATTAATTGGTTCTATGGTATATTTAGTAATCATTTTGTAGTATTATATTGAACAAAAATGCAACATTTATTTATTCTATAAAAAATTATCTTGATAATAGAACATTTAAAACTGAAGAGAAGCAAGTTTATTTTATTATGAATTCCTCTTTGTTTACAAACAGTACTCTCTTAATTTTACTCGAATTAAATAGGTTTTTTTTGTTTATTGAGCTTTTTGTAATAAGTATATTATCTATAAAAAAACCTTCAATAATAATTGGCTCAAAATTAGTACCCTCAATTGTTAATTGATAATCAGCTGCTTTATCACTTGCAATTACAATACTATCTTCAAATTTTGTGGTAGTAAGCATTCTAACTTTTGAAAAGAACTCTTCAACTTTAACATTGTTACACGTTTTAGATTCGCAACTCCATGTATTGTTGATTCTACTAAGGGTAAAAGAACTATCGGCAGGATACTTAAAAGTTAGTTTATTCCATTGTTCAGGATTGCCAAGCAAAACAGAATTGTCGCGAAAAGATTTAGCACCTCGGGTAAACATCATGCTTAAATACCCATCTACAGCATAAACCTGTTTCTCATTAGTATTACGCACATAACTTGTAATTTTATTTGTTTTTTTATCGAATAAAAAATTGCCTAAAATAATGTCAGCTAGTGGTTTTTTACCTTCATTTATAACAATGCGGGTGCCAAGAGCTTCAGTAACTTCGTACTTTTCCCATTCCTTTTTCGATTTTGTTACAAGTTCTTTTGGTTTAAGCAATTCTAATTGGAGTAGTAATTCATGTACCGTGTATGCATCGGCTTGTACCTTAATATCGCCAGTTTTAATTAACCAGTAATTGTCTTGTCTGACAATTTGAAACTTTTCTCCATTTTCTTTTGGAAAAAAGCTTATTGACTGTACATTACTGGCTTTAATTGCCACTATTTCGTTTGTACTGCTTGAAGTATTTTTACTGAACTTATCCTTAAACTTAATACCTAAACCAATTATTAAAAGAGCCAACAAAATTAATGTTAGGCGTTTCATATTCTTTTCATTAAACATAAATGCTTTTTTAATAGTTTTTAAAATGCAAACATACTATTCATTATCGACTTTTAGAATATATCCGCTACCATGAATATTAACAATTTCAATGTTAATATCTTGCTTTAGGTATTTGCGCAATTTAGTTATATATACATCCATGCTACGAGCAGTAAAGTATCCTTTTTCACCCCAAATTTTATCCAAAGCAAAATTACGTTCAAGTACTTGATTTTTGTTTTGAATTAAGTGAAATAATAGATCGCCTTCTTTTGGCGATAATTTCACTTCAGGGTCATTATTAAAAACTAAGCTGCGTTTTTTATAATCGAAAGTAAAGCAACCAAAATTTAGTATATCTTCAATAATAGCAGTTTTACCACCACCTTGGTTGCGCTTAAGTATAGCTTTTATTTTATATATAAGCACATCTGAATCGAATGGTTTGGTAATATAATCATCGGCTCCAAGCGAGAAGCCTTTAATCATATCCTCTTTCAATGTTTTTGCAGTTAGAAAAACAATTGGCATGGCAGAATTGTATTTTTTTATGGCAGTAGCAATAGTAAAACCATCTACATGTGGCAGCATAACATCTAAAACACAAAGGTCGTAATATCCTTTAGTAAACTCATCAACAGCATATTTACCGTCGTTTACCCAATGCACCTCAAAATCATTCATTTCAAGGTATGATTTCATTACTGAACCAAAATTCAAATCATCTTCAACCAAAAATATTTTTTTCTTAATCATTATTTATGTGTTTAATGGCTAATAGCTTATTAGTGTTTTGTAATCAACAGGTATTAAGTATGTTGTTGTTTAATCTTTTTTAAACCCGCCTAACCGTCGGGCAGGTTTGAAATTTATTTATTTTGAATTTTAATGTCTCGTGGACTTGCCTCGAGGTACTTTACTGTGCCGATTGTTATTTTTATATTTTTTATCTCACTTCTAAAATCTAATAATCTATTAATGGGGTATTCTAATGGTAAATGTACTCCCTTTTCCTTTTTCGCTTTTAATAGTAATATTTCCGTTAAAAGCATGTACTATTGCCTTTACGTAACTTAATCCTAAGCCAAATCCTTTTACAGTATGCACATTACCTGTTGAGTAACGATAGAATTTCTCAAATACTCTATCCTGAGTTTCAGCATCCATACCAATGCCATTATCAGTAACGGTAATAACAAAATAACCTTGCATGGAATAGGTAGCCAATTCAATTACAGGTGGGGTGTCAAGGGTGTATTTATTGGCATTATCTAATAAATTGTAAATAATATTAACAAAATGGGTTTCATCTACATTTACCAAATCTGTTACGGCTTCAAGCCTTTTACTTATTGTACCGCTTTTTTGTTCTATTTGTATGCTAATATTATTTACAGCTTGCTCAATTAAGGAGTGTACATATACTTCTTTAATGCTTAGGTTAAAATCTTTTTTGTCGATTAGTGCCATTTTAAGCACACTTTCAACTTGGCGATTCATTCGCTTGTTTTCCTCTTTTATTATTCGTGTAAAACGACTTATTTTTTCTTCACTACCAATTGTTGCAGGGTTTGTTATTGCATCAGCAGCCAACGAAATGGTAGCAATTGGTGTTTTAAACTCATGGGTCATGTTATTTATAAAGTCGGTTTTAATTTCGGAAACCCGCTTCTGGTTTAAAATGGTTCTTAAAGTATAATAAAATGTAAGTATAATTATTAATGTAAATAGTAATGAGCCTATAAATAGCCATAGCAGAGAACCAAATATAAAACTGCGCTTTTCAGGAAAATAAATAGAAAGTTGGTCGGCTCCTGCAATAATGTCATTTGGGAATAATATGGTTTTGTAAAGGTCTTTTTTCTTATCTGAAACAAAATTTTTTGAACGAAGGGCACTATAAGGCTTGCCTGCATAATTGGTAACAGCATATTCAAACTCTAAGGGAATACTAATATTATTCAGCTCGTATTTTAACGTAGGCTTAATTACTGAGTGCCCAAGGCGTTCATATATTGGAACATCGCGAACCGAAAATTCTAGAATCATTTGGTCCATTACAGTATTTAGCTTCTCTTTTATCTCGGTAACAGGTACTTCGCCTTCTTTATTCACACTAAATTCTTGTCTATTATTAGGTTTTATTACACTGGAGTATGTTTGTATTCGTTGGGTGGTATTACCTTGTACTATTAAGGTGTCAAAACCATAGCTTGTTCTCTCCATTCCATTTTTAACCTCGCGCTTAACTTTCGCATTGTTTTCAGTATTAACAACAATAACATTTTTATTTGAGGGGTTTTGATTCCAATAGTCGCTAAACTCAATAACAATACTATCATTTTGTGTTGCTGTGGCAGATATATTTTGTGATTGCGAATGAATTAATTGTGGCGCTTGCGAGAACATAGTAGACATTAAGTAAGCGTTTTGGTTTCGTTCAATTCTGTATGCCGCTTTATTAATTGCTTGATTAATTTGTTGATCGAATTGCTGTTCTTTAACCGAAATAGCTTGCTGCATCCAAAACATTTGTATTAGTATTATTCCAAGTAACGAAATGCTCATTAATATTACTATGCCTGAAAATTTCCTATTATTCACAAAAATAAAATTTGATTAAACACATTGTAGATAACTTAATTTCTGCATCAAAAGTATAAAAAGAATGCACCTTTTAACGCTTTTTAACCTAACATTAACAGTTTTTAACCGCCCCTTAACGCTTTGGCCTTCATTAGCAAGCTACATTTGTCAACATAAAATTTAAGTTAATAAGAAGTGGTTAAATGTTAGTTATGCAAAATTACAGAAATCAAAACTTTGATACTTAAGAAAATAAAGTAGGCAGTAGGCAGTAAGCAGTTAATTTAACTGAGTGCTGCAAACTGCATACTAAATTTAAACCCCTATCTGCCAATAGGCAGGCTTAAAACCTTAATGTTATGACTAAAAATTACCTTATCCTTCCAGTATTAATTATTGCAATTATTATGTTTGTAATTGGTAGTATGGCAAGTGCTCAAAACGCTAAACAAGTAATAATTAAAAAAGAGTGTATTTCAACTACACAGTCGGGCGACTCAATTCAAGTTATTATTAAGACCATTGGTGATTGCAACAATTCAGATTTACTAAATGACTCTATTTATCAAACCATTACAACTAAAATTAACGATAAAGATGGAGTAGTTAAAATTATTAAAGTAACGAATAGAGTTACGTCAACTAAAAAAAATATTATTGATTCAGAATATGGTGATTCAACTAAAGTAATTATAAAAAGTATAGGAAACTGCACTAATACCGACTCGTTAATCCAAACCATTTGTACAGAAATAGACAGTGAAAATGGTGCAATAAAAATTGTTAAAATTATTAATGACGATACTGTTATTAGTGAGTTTGGAATTGATTCTCTTTCGCATTTGTTTATGGATAAGTTACACAACGAATCTTTTTATACTATAATTACCGAATTAGAAAATCATGTTAACTTAATGGATTCAACCGGTAATTTTGCCTTTAATGTAGTATTTGACCCTATTAATTGGAACGATAAAAAGGTTGAAGTTTTAGAAAACGTTGATAGTGTTGTAGTTAAAACCATAAATGTTGAAGTTAAAGATGGTAAAAGCATGAAGCAGTTTATTGTTATTGCCGACGATGGCGAGAATATTAGAATAGAAAAAGAAGGTGAAATTGTTTTTATTAATAAAGAAGATTGCATAAAAAATATCTACAGCGATATTGAAATGGTGCAAGAAAAAAACGGTGAAAAAGTATTGGTTTTACAGACTAGAATTGTTCTTGAAGATTTTTCTGATAGCGAAAGTAAAACCCTAAAATCGAATGGTATTAAAACAAACTCAAAAACACCTGAGTTCGATTATATTAAATTCTTTCCAAATCCATCTAAAGAAAATATTAATATACAATTCAAGCTTGCAAAAAAAGGAGACATAAAACTTAGAATTAGCAATATGTTAGGTCAAGAGATTTTTAGTGACAATTTGCACAACTATGAAGGAGAATATAAGCGCAATGTTAATTTAAAGCAACATGGCGAAGGCACCTACATATTACAGATAATACAAGGGAAACGCTCCATTACCCGAAAAATAATTGTTGAATGATTTGTTTACTAAACTAATGATAGATAAAATACAAAACCCTTACAACCGTATTTTTTGAATTTGTTTTATAAATTTAAACCATTTTTAAAACGCTGCTCAACGCCCTGAGTAGCGTTTTTAATTATTTAGCCCTGCAATAAAACTCCATTTTTTTCGACTGCCTTGCCGTCAGGTTACGCTTGCTTCAAAATTGGTCATCCGGCGCGGCGGAGTAAACTCCCAATTTATCAGCTTCGCAAGCCTTAAAAATTAAGTTTTCTTTTTCAGATACTGAGTTTTCTTGCAACTACTATTTAAGATCGGTTTTTTCGACTCCGCTCTGGATGCTACTCCCTTCATTTCGACTTCGCTCAATGTGCGGGCTTCAATAGGTTATTGAGCAAAGCCACCACGTTCATTGAGTATTTATTCTAAATTTTAAATTCCACATTCTTTTTTAATTTCTTTATTCTAAATTCTACATTCTGCATTCGAAAATTATATATTTGTTCTCCGTAAAAATAATGTAAACATCAATAAGTTTTTTATAATGAACAGAGTTGTCTTTTTCTTTTTCTATATAGGAATTAATTTTTTTAGAATAGTGCCTTT
Source organism: Salinivirgaceae bacterium (assembly GCA_030620515.1). Taxonomy (GTDB): domain Bacteria; phylum Bacteroidota; class Bacteroidia; order Bacteroidales; family SZUA-534; genus JAUXEM01. The sequence goes on along the minus strand of JAUXEM010000120.1, from coordinate 63 downwards.
TGGCTTGCTTTATATTATGAGTTGGAAAGTATATGTAATTCTATATTACATTGTTGGTTACCG
>JAUXEM010000012.1 GCA_030620515.1 Salinivirgaceae bacterium | reverse complement strand
GATTACGAGCACTTAATAGTAGCGTTAAATATTACGAGGAATTACTGGCAAAATAGCAAGAAAATTACATTTTTCAAATACTCGTAATCAACTATATATCAGAGGATACTATTTGTGTTATTATTTTTCGGAATTGCTGAGTGCAGCAGAGAGTTTATTCCAAAAACTTGCACGCTATGCTGATACTTATAAGAAAGCAAAATGTTATTGGGTACAAATTTTAGCAAAGAATAGCTTTTGTGACAGTTGGTCAGGTGATATTAATGGGAAAGAATATAGTCATAGTAGGGTCATCAAAATTTCAGGCGATAAGTTTTATTCTTTATTGACAGGACAAGAGGATGCATTCTTTGCATTATATAAAGCTCTGCCACTTGCTATTTCTGATTTTTTAGCAGATGTTAATAAATTAGAAAGTAAAGAAGGAAACTCTGCGATATCTGAAATTAAGAATTCGATAGAAGAGTCAGATAGAACACTTTTTAGAGTAAAAAACTTATTTTTATTTGGAGGAAAAGTTATTTCCAAAATTTTTTATGGCTTTTTTAGAGCCAAAAAATTTCAGAATAACTTTTTCAATATAATAATTAACCTCGCCCCTTTTTCTTAAAATTTGCATTTACTAATTGAATTTAAGGTACGGCATTCCCAATTTGTTTGTATTGCTGAGCAATAGAACCATCAAAAGTCCATTCATCAGGAAATGTTTGTACTCTAGCGTATTCACGAACAGTAAATGGACGCGTTTCATCAGGATGGCATCTTTCAGTTTGTTTTTGAGCAAGACTACAAGTTAATGTTAAGCTAGGTTCATCCCAACCAATTCTACGAGCCATTCCTGTTTTACCGCCACCAAGATAGAAACTGCCACCCATATATTCTTTTTGAGTTTCTAGAGGTAAATCACGCCAATAGCCTTTAGGTGGTACTAAATCAAGAACTTTCTTTTTTGATTCTGGATATTTAGCTCCGCCAGATTTTGGAACATTTTTATTAAATAACACACCTTTTTTAAGGGCATCGGATAGGTTTTATATCTTCTTAGATGGTTTTGGGTATTCGTATTTAACATCAATATCCTTTCTGATGCCAACAAGAATCAAGCGTTCTCTTTTTTGCGGAACTTTATAATTTATTGCTTTTAGTACCTGTACAGGAACAACATTGTAACCTATTTCATCAAGAATAGAAATCATTCCCTGTAAGGTTTTTCCTTTTTCATGACTAAGCAATCCTCTAACATTTTCACCAATACAGATTGCAGGGGAAACTTCCTGAACAACCCTTGCAAATTCATAAAACAAGGTTCCTCTAGCATCTTTTAAACCTAATTTTTTCCCAGCATAACTAAATGCTTGACAAGGAAAACCACCTGTGATAACATCGACTTGTTTTTTATTTTCAGAAAAATTATAATCTTTTATGTCACCTTCTAATACATTCCAATTTGGACGGTTTTTGCGTAAAGTATTGCATGCCCATTTATCAATTTCATTTAAAGCTACACACTTTAGTCCAGATTTTTCAAGACCAACAGCTAAACCACCAGCTCCTGCAAATAATTATAGAACCGAATAAGAATGTTCTGGTTCTATAAAATTGGAAGTTTCTTCAATATTATCCTTGTAGAATTCTCCAAGAAACGTTTGGACATCTTTTCTTCTGTAAACACGATATTCAGAACCAGGTTCTCTAACAGCATTTAGTATGCCCTCATTGTCCCATCTTCGAAGAGTTTGTTTGCTCTTGCCAACTATTTCTGCTGTTTCTGAAAGAGATAAATATTCGCTCATAACCACATTATTAAACCTTATACAATGGTTACAAATATGTATAGAAATGATTAACAAAGAAAGGAAAAAGAATGAACGAGTAACAATGTATATAAAGCATTTGTCAGAAAGGGCTCAATTTGAGTTTGTTGTAGTAATAAATAATTTTATACATTCTTTAATTTGTAAACTTTTCGTAAGTCTGAAAATTATCTGCCGATATCCTTTTTAAGGACGCAAAGGACCTTTTATTTCTTCTAAATCGGGAGTCAATAAATAATTTGCTTTTTTATCCAAATAATATTGAATTAGAACTTGTAATTCACCTTTTGACATAGGGCTTACAATGGGTTCGGGTTTTGAATCGCCACGTTTTAATAAAGTGCTACGTAAGGTAATAGTATCGCCTTTAGTAATCTCTGTTTGGTTTAAAAGGACAGAGCCGTTTTTCACTATCCTAATTTTTAGGCGTGTATTTGCAACCCATAAAGAATCGAACGAGATAGTTTTGCTGCTATTAACCAATAATTTTATAAAATAATCGGTGCCACTACCACCATCGCGAACACCAGCATGCCAATGTTCTTGTGTTGCTTTAATTACTGTAATTGGTTCGGTACTTGGTTTTTCGGATTTTTGTTGTGTTTTGCACGAATATGCAAAAACAGAAATCATTATTAGAGTTATCAGCCAAATTTTGTTCATAGTTTAATTTTTTTTAGTACTGGTTTTCTTTTAAATGCATAGTTAGTATTTAATCTCTTTTGGGTTTAACCCGCCTGCCAAAGTTACACGACGGGCAGGTTCCCCGAGGCTTGCCTCGTCTTTTTTTTGAAATTTGAAATTTGTTTTTTTGAATTTTAATGCCTCGTGGGCTTGCCCCGAGGTAATTTAATGTTTTGAATTAAAAAATGTAACCTGTTTAATATATTAACCTTGCTCATTCCTGAATCAAAATCGAGGTACAAAAGGTTCATATCAGGATAAAGGCTTTTTATCTTCATTTCCATGCCTTTACCTACAATATGATTAGCTATACAACCAAAAGGCTGAATACAAATAACATGATTAATGTTTTGCTTTGAATAGGCAGCAATTTCGGCAGGTATAAGCCAACCTTCGCCGTATTGGTTGTTTAAGCTAAGTATTTCAGATGCAAGTTTTGCTGAGTGGTTTATATTGTGAAAGGGGCGGTAGTATTTAAATTTTGTTAGAGTTTTCTCATATTTTGCAATATGCTTATTTGCTAATAATTTGAGTATGTCACTTACAAATCCAAAGCTATTTTTCTTGTTTATGTATTCTTTCTCTAAAACTTTAGAATTCACAAAAGCTTGCATAAAAAATTCCATTAATGGAGGTAAAACCACTTCAATCTGATTTTCAATCAGCCAGTCAGTAATATGGAATTTTCCAAAAGAATTGTATTTTATAAATATCTCACCAACAATACCTACTGTTTTAATATTCGAATTTATAATAGGAATTTCATTAAATTCATCAATAGCTTTTTCTAATAATGGTAGTAGTTTACTTCCTTTTTTCTTTCCCACTAATTCAGCTCCAAGCTGTATGTATTTATCTCTTAATTTTTTTGAATTGATACTACCTTGTTCGCGAGAAGCAGTTGCATGATACAGGCGCGAGATGCTATCGCAGAATAGTATAGCTTGAAATACTGGCTTAATAATTTTCAGCCAATTTGGTTTAAAACCAGGTTGCTCATTAAACATTGAGCCTGAAGGTGCAATACCAACAATGGGAATATTACTAAAGCCGGCATGTTCCATTGCCCGTTTAATTATTGAAATATAGTTGGTAGCTCTACATTGGCCACCTGTTTGTGTTATGCCAATGGCAATTTCTTCGGGTTTGTATTTATTGCTTTTTAAAGCCTGAATAACATCACCAACTATTAAGGTGGCAGGGTAGCATATCTCGTTATTCGCATATTCTAATCCTAAATCAATTGAAAGATTATTTGAAGGAGGTAAATTTTCAATTTTATAGCCAATTAAAGACCCAATAACAGGTGCAAATGGTGAATAGTATTCCGATAGCCAAGGCAATAGAATAGTTCTCGATTTATCGGCTTCGGTAAAAATAGCTAATTCACTCATACTAGTGCTGTTTGGTTTTTAGTTTGAACATTTTGAGCTTTTATTTTTAACGATTCAACTAATGAACGAAGTCTAAGTTTAATGGATCCTGGACTAGATATTTCATCGATTCGGATTAGGGCATAAGATAAGCCTGATTTTTTAGACAAATCACTAATCTCATCAATAATAAAAGAATCAGGACCACAGCCAAACGAATTTAATTGAATAAAGCCCATAACAAACTTTTGTTTGGACGCCCAATATGCCGATTGTAACATTCTGTTCGTGTAGTTCCATTGCGAAACAGAATGATAAGAATCAAATCCTTCATTTTTTTCTCCTAGTATAATGTCTTCGTTAATTACATTTACTCCTAAATCTGAAAGAATTTGTGATACTTGTTGATGAATAAGCTTGTCAGTATGATATGGGCGACTAGCTAGCATTATTACCAGTTTATTCGTTATTAATGCATTGCTAAGAATGGCTTGGTTTTCAATTTGTAAAAGTGATTTGTAGTTTTGTTGTTCGCGTAAGGCAGCAGCAAAGGCTTTGGTGAACGATGATTTTGCAACACCCAAATTTTTGCAATATTTCCAGCATGCTTTTTTCAGTAAATCAGAATTATTGAAGTTTATTGCCGGCGAATCGAAAGGTATATCTGCTGAATTATCTAAAAAGGTAGTGTTTTTTAAAACTTCGGAATACCCAGTAACTATTGGGCAGTTATAGCTATTGTCCGTATTTTGGAATTCGTTTTTTTCATAAATAACAAAAGGGAAAAATATTCGCTCAACTTTTCTTTTAATTAAATTTACAATGTGCCCATGTGCTAATTTTGCTGGAAAGCAAATATTGTCAGACATTAAAGCACCAATTCCCTCTTTATAAATTTTATATGTACTTTCATCTGATATCTTAACCTGAAATCCACAATTGGAAAATAGTGTGTGCCAAAAAGGATAGTTTTCATACATATTAAGAATTCGCGGTATTCCTATTATGCCTTTTTTTGAAGTCTCGTTTTTAACAGGTCTGTCAAAAAGAATTTGGCGTTTATAATCAAAAATATTGAGTCCATGTTTAATGGCTTTACTGTTGTTCGTAAAATATTTTTCGCACTTGTTTCCAGAAAAACATAGCCCTTGGTGTGCAAACTTGTAAGTAGTAATTTGGCAGCTATTTGTACAACCCTTGCAAGTAGATATATTTGTATCGTATTTAATAATATTATCCAGATTTTGGAAACCAACGAACGAACTAAATACATCGGCAGATTGGTTTAAATCTATCGCATGCAAAGCTGCTCCATATGCACCCATCATTTCAGGTTTGTTTGAAACAACAACTTTTTTACCCGATAATACTTCAAGGCTTCTGAAAACTGCTTTGTTTTTAAAAGTTCCTCCCTGAACTACAATATTGTTACCTATATTCGATGCACTTTTAATGCGTAGTACTTTATTAAGGCAATTTTTAATTACAGAATATGCCAAGCCAGCCGATAAATCTGGAATAGTGGCTCCTTCGCGTAAAGCTTGTTTTACTTTCGAGTTCATGAAAACAGTGCACCTCGTACCTAAATCGTAAGGAGCATCAGCCTGTAGAGCTAAATTTGAAAAATCGCTGCGCGAATAGCCTAAGTTATTAGCAAATCCTTCTATAAATGAGCCGCATCCTGACGAGCAAGCTTCGTTAATTTCAATATTGCTTATGGTATTGTTCTGAACAAAAATAGCTTTAATGTCTTGCCCGCCAATATCCAGAATAAATGTGACAGAAGGTTCAATGTGTTTTGCCGCAATAAAGTGAGCAACGGTTTCTACCAATCCATAGTCGATTCTTAATGCCGATTTTATTAATTCTTCACCATAGCCAGTTACTGCTGCCTTGCCAATAATAAGGGTTGAAATGTCAATATGCTTTAGTTCTGTGAATTCCTTTAGTCCTTCAATGGCTGTTTCTAGTGGTTTGCCATTATTGTTTTTATAGTAAGAATACAGCATTTTTCCTTCAGGTTCAACAACAACTATTTTAGTTGTTGTTGAACCTGAATCTATACCTATAAAGCAGGTTTCGCCGCTTGTAGGCTTTCTTTCCGGAATTACTATTTCATGTCGTTGAAGCTCCCAATTAATAGTTTCCTCTTTATTTGCAAATAAGCTGTCAAGGCGGTTGCTCTCGGAATAAATGCCCTGTGTTGTTTTAAGTGTTTGAATAAAATCAGATATTTTGAGCGGCTTTGTATTTGGGTCAATTGAAAACACCGTTCCTAATGCAGTGAATAGTTCAGCGTGTTTGGGAATAATTATTTGCTGTTTGCTTATTTTTAGAAGTTTGCAAAAAGCTTCACTCAAATAGCTGATATAGGTTAATGGTCCTCCGCAAAACAATATTTCTGGTTCAATGCTACTACCTCGGGCAAGTGTGTTGACTATTTGTCCTGCTACTGCTTCAAAAATGGAAGCTGCAATATCAGCGATATTAATTTTCCTACTAACTAAATTCTGAACATCGGTTTTTGCAAAAACTCCACAGCGTGATGCAATTGGGTAGGTTTTTGTCGATTTCCACGCCTGACTATTAAGCTCGTGTATTGAAACGTTTAATAATGCTGCCATTTGGTCAATATATGCACCAGTTCCCCCAGCACAGCTCCCATTCATGCGAATATCGGGAGTTTTAGAGTCTTTAAACAAAATTAGTTTAGCATCTTCACCGCCAATATCAATAAGGCTTTTTGCGCTTTTAAAGTTTTTTTTGACTAATGTTGCAGCCGCAATAATTTCCTGAATAAATAGTGCGCCTGTGGTTTCAGCTATTCCCATTGCTGCAGAACCTGAAAAGGCAAGTTGAAAATGCGAATCGGCAAATTTAATATCAATCTCATTCAATAAGCTCAATAGAGTTTCTTGAATACGGGTGTTATGCCGAACATATTCAGCATGCAGTATTTTACCAACAGAATTGCAAACCACTACTTTTGCTGTGGTCGAACCAATGTCAACTCCTAGTTTTAAAGTTTCCATAATTCGACTAATTTAACTTGTTTTTTACGAGCATTCAAAAACAACACTTTAATTATTAATACTTAGTGTTAAGTCAAGCATAGTCTTTAGGACCAAGTCTAGTTCTTTTTATTTTTTGCTTTACTAAAAAAAGACTCACGTAGCTACGGCTATTTTTACTTTTTTTACTTTTACAAAATTATAAAAATAACGTCAACTTACCCGAAATCTCGTACATGACTTAACACTAGTTTTAAGCCACTTAAAAAGGACATGTCTAGTTTTGTAAAACCATTACAGAATTCGATATCTTTTGTTGGGATGCTAAATTTGTTGGCGTTTAGTTTAGGTTCAACAGCAATTATTTTTCCAATACCAGCATTGTGTGCTGCCTCATTTCCTGAATAACTATCTTCAAACACTATGCATTCCGAAGTTTGAAAACTTAATTTTTGTGCGGCTATTTTAAAAATATTTGGAGCGGGCTTTCCAGGATATGTACCATCATTAAGAACAACAAGAGAGCGTTCAAACCACTTGTTGAGCTTTAAATGTTCAAAGTAAAAATCAACATTTGTGGCATATGAACCTGTTGCAATTGTAAGAGGTAGGGAAAGCTCCTTTATTGAGTTTAATCTCTTTGGATAATTATTGGTTTGTTTAATTTTTTGCATATTTGAATGCGGTTGCCCTACATTTAACCCTTTGTCATACTTATTAAATACTGTTAATTTGCAAAAAGCCAAACTTTATCGTTTTGTTCTTCGTTCCTAATACGGCGTAATTCGTGCAATGCATTTACTTTGCTGTCGAACTGTGCAATAGAAACACGATATAGATTATTATTTTCGATAACTTCGGCATTAAAGCCCTTTGTTATAAAGTTATTGGCATGCGTTAGTGCATTTTCTTCTGCTTTATAACTGGCGCCAATAATGTGAAAATTATTTGCATCTATAGTCTGTTTTTTTATTGCAGTTTGGTTTTCTTCCGAATAAAATAGTGCAGTGCGCTTATCGGTGGCATTATTAATCATGCCTGAAATATTTGTGTCAGGAATCATTGCAGAATGAGTATCTTCAATAGGAGTTTCATTCTGTACGGGAGTAGAAAACCCGATATTTGCCGATTGCTGGTTTTGGTTTTTTATGTACGGAACTAGAGCCAATATTCCCACAATAGGAATTGCAATTGCTGCCCATTTTAAGGTTTGTTTCAAGCCAAGGTTCATTGTTTGTGAATTATAGGTTGAACTTAATTTGTGAGCATTTTGTTGGTAATTCAATGGCGGAAACCTGAACGAAGAAAGACCGTAAGAGTCAGTTAGCAGATTCTCGGTAATAACAGGATTAAAAACTAGTTGACAGTTTTTGTTGTATTTAAAAGTGCCAATACCATCAAAACAAACCTCTCCATCGTCCTCTAGCTTTAACCAAGCATTTTGCACTTCGTTCTTAATTATTTGTTCAGCTTCACGATAACTAATATTTGCATTCTTTGCTAAATAGTTAATAATTAAGCCATCGTTATAGGTAAGATTTTTATTGAATAGCACATCCTTTTTTGGCGGATGAAAAGTATTACTTAACTCTTCATGTTCTGCTTCGTGGTAATTAGTAACAAAACCACCAAAACCAGGTAGAATTACACAATCGTGAATAAACAGTAATCCGCTAATGTATTTATTTAAATCTTGCATCTTTTTGACCTATTATGTTGCAAAAATACAAAATATTTTGATGGGTTCAATTTTGTTCTTTTTAAAAATATGTATGTTTGCATCTTATTGAGTATTAAACCCTATTTATTCAATAGGTTTGAAAGGAATAAATTAAGCTTTTATCAGAATGATTAAATACGCACTTCGAGTCCGCCTGAACTATTTGTGCAGGTTCGGTCCGCTTTAGTTTGTTACATTATAAACGTATTGATAAAGTGCTGTTTATGTATTTATATAAAATTAACGCATATTGCGGGTTAAAGTAAAAAGATTGTTTAATGAGAAATAAGATATTAATTACAGGAGGTGCGGGATTTATTGGTTCGCATGTGGTTCGTTTATTTGTTAATAAATATCCTGAATATGAGATAGTTAATTTAGATAAACTAACTTATGCAGGTAACTTAGAAAATATTTCAGATATTGATAAAGCACCAAATTATAGCTTTGTTAAAGGCGATATTTCCGATGAGCAATTTATTGACGATTTATTTGCAAAAAACGATTTTAAAGGAGTAATACATTTAGCTGCCGAAAGCCATGTTGACAGGTCAATAACCGACCCTATGGCATTTATTAAAGCAAATGTTTTTGGAACGGTTAATTTACTGAATGCCGCAAAAAAATACTGGAAAGACGATTTTGAAGGTCGTAGGTTTTATCACATTTCTACCGATGAAGTTTATGGTGCTTTGGGTGAAACAGGCTTCTTTTATGAGGATACTTCTTATGACCCTAAAAGCCCATATTCAGCTTCAAAAGCATCAAGCGATCATTTTGTGCGTGCCTATATGAACACTTATAAATTACCAATAGTAATAAGTAATTGCTCAAATAATTATGGTCCGAATCAGTTTCCTGAAAAATTATTACCGCTAGCAATAAATAATATTAAAAACAATAAGCCTATTCCAATTTATGGTAAAGGCGAAAATATTCGCGATTGGCTTTATGTGGTTGACCATGCCAGAGCTATTGATTTAATTTACCATAAAGCAGAAATAGGGAAAACGTATAATATTGGGGGGCATAACGAATGGACAAACATTGATTTAATTCGTTTGTTGTGTAAAGTAATGGATAAAAAACTTGGTAGAGCTGAAGGCGAATCGGCAAAGCTTATTTCCTATGTTACTGACCGTGCCGGTCACGATTTGCGCTATGCTATTGATGCATCGTTAATTGAGAAAAAATTAGGTTGGGTACCTTCATTACAATTTGAAGAAGGATTAGAGAAAACTATTGATTGGTATTTAGATAACCAGAAGTGGATGGATCGCATTGTTTCAGGAGCTTACGAAGATTATTATAAAAATATGTATAAGGATAACTAATATAAGAAATGGGAATCTTCAATCATATATTTAAAAAAAAGGAGCCACTGGTTCCTTTTAGTTTATCATTTATTGGTAACGATTTGCATTCGCATTTAATTCCCGGAATTGATGATGGTGCAAAAACTATGGAAGATTCATTATTTTTAGCATCTGGATTAGCTGATTTAGGTTACAAAAAGGTAATTACCACTCCACATATTATGAGCGATTATTATAAAAATAATCCAACTATAATAAAAAAGGGGCTTTTAGAATTAAACTCAACGCTTGAAAAGAATGATATTGATTTAAAGGTGGAGGCAGCGGCTGAATATTATGTTGATTTCGATTTTATTGAAAAGATTGGAAAAGAAGAGTTGCTTACGTTTGGAGATAATTACATATTAATTGAATGCTCATTTATTGAACCGCCTAGAGATTTTAAAGAAGGACTGTTTAGATTACAAATAAACGGATACAAGCCTATATTAGCTCACCCTGAACGCTATCAGTATTGGCATAAGCGTACAAATTTTTATGATGAGTTAAAAGATCGTGATATTTTATTTCAGGTTAATATTTTATCGTTAATTGGCATCTATTCGCCGCAAGTTACTTCAGTTGCCGAATACCTAATTAAAAATAAAATGGTTGAGGTGTTGGGAACTGATTTACACAATGAGTATCAAATGGGTCAGTTAAAAAATCTTAAACTCAAACAAGGGGTAATTAATAATATTATGGAGTTGAATCTTCTTAATTCAACACTATAAAAAAAGGAGCTACTATTAAAGCAGCTCCTTCAAATATATTATTTCTATTTTTATTCTACAGTTACCGATTTTGCTAAATTCCTTGGTTGGTCAACATTACAACCACGCATTACAGCAACGTGGTAAGATAATAATTGCAAAGGAATTACCGTTAATAATGGAGCCAAATGCTCAGGTGCTTCTGGAACTTCAATTACGTGGTCAGCCATTCCTTTAATGGTTTCGTCACCTTCTGTAACTACAGCAATAACAATTCCTTTTCTAGCTTTCACTTCTTGAATGTTCGAAACTATTTTTTCGTAAGAGCTGTCTTTTGTTGCAGCAATAATAATAGGCATCTGCTCGTCAATTAAAGCAATTGGACCGTGTTTCATTTCAGCAGCAGGGTAGCCTTCAGCATGAATATAAGAAATCTCTTTTAGCTTTAAAGCACCTTCTAAAGCCACAGGGAATAAAAACCCACGTCCTAAATAAAGTGCATTAGTACTATCTTTATAAAGAGCAGCTATTCTCTCAATTTCTTTATTAGCTTTTAAAGCAATCTCAATTTTTTCAGGAATAAGTGTTAATTCGTTGATTAGGGAACTAAACTTATCGTCGCTAATTTTATTTTTTTTATTGGCTAATTTTAAAGCCATCATAGTAAGTACTGTAACTTGTGCTGTAAATGCTTTTGTAGATGCTACTCCAATTTCTGGTCCTGCATGTGTATAAACACCAGCATCGGTTTCACGCGGAATACTTGCTCCAACAACATTACAAATCCCCAATACTTTTGCACCAGCCTCTTTTGCAATTCTAATGGCGGCTAATGTATCAGCTGTTTCGCCACTTTGGCTAATAGCAATTACAACATCGTCGCTAAAAATTATTGGTTTTCTGTATCTAAATTCCGAGCTATATTCTACTTCAACAGGAACACGCGCAAATTCTTCAAAAAGATATTCACCAACCAAACCAGCATGCCACGAAGTACCGCAAGCAATAATAATAATTCTGCGAGCTTTTTCTAAATCATCCCAAACCTCATGTAAGCCACCAAGATGGATATCTGAATGATCTTTACGAACTCTACCTCTAAAAGTATCAGATATAGCCTTAGGTTGCTCATATATTTCTTTTAGCATAAAATGGTCAAATCCCATTTTATCTATTTCACCAATATCTAAATCAAGCTCTTGAATTTTCGGAGTTAAGTCTTCGTTATCAATGGTTTTTAATTTTAGCTCATCTTTTTTTATTACAGCTACATCATCATCGTTTAAATAAATAACACTTTTGGTGTATTCAACAATTGGTGTAGCATCTGATGCAATAAAATATTCTCCTTGTCCAACACCAATAACTAGCGGACTTCCCTTCCGGGCTGCAATTAGTTTATCAGGTTCATCTTTGCACATAACAACTAAACCATATGCTCCAACTACTTTTGACAAAGCTAAACGAACAGCTAATTCGGCAGTTACTTTTCCAGTTAAATATATAAATTCAATTAAGTTGGCTAATACCTCTGTATCTGTTTCGCTGGAAAATTTGTATCCTCTCTTTATAAGCTTGGTTTTTAACATAGAATAGTTCTCAATAATACCATTGTGAATAACAATGAATTTATTATTGAACGATGAGTGAGGATGTGCATTTACATTGTTTGGCTCACCATGAGTTGCCCAACGAGTATGCCCAATTCCAATAGTTCCATCTGTTGTTCTACCTGAAATATGTGCTTCAAGGTCACTAACTTTTCCTTTTTGTTTGTATAAAACAGTTTGTTTATTAAGCAAGGCGATTCCTGCTGAATCATATCCTCGGTATTCAAGTCGTTGTAATCCTTTTATTAAAATAGGATAAGCCTGTTTATCTCCTATATAACCTACAATTCCGCACATAATCTAGACTTATTGATGTTATTAGTATTTTGTATAAGTAATTGTAAAATTCATTGGGCTTTCATCTTTTAATGGGCTGTTTAATATTACCCTTCGTGGCGTAGAGTAGTTTTCTGCACTTTTAATAACAAGCGTTATTGAGTTTTCGCGTTCTTTAATCATATCTTGAACCTCTTTAGTTATAACTATTTCGTAGCCAGTTCTATCAAAGTTTATACCTATTGGAACAATACCTTTTGAACTTGTGTGTTTAAACAATGGATATAATTCTGAGCCTACTTTTCTATGAGCTATCAATGATCCAATAGGATAAAAAAGAGTATTTGTATCTATTACTTCAGAAAATTCAAGAAAGATTGCTGCTTTATTTATTGATCCAGAATCTTGAGTCCAAATGCCAATATCATCTATAACTATTTTAGTGTAAAAAGCATTATTATTTTTTATATAGATAACTGTGTCTTCAGAAGCCCTATTTATATCAGTGTACATTTTGTTGTATGTAAGGTCTTCTTTAAATGTCCTATAAAATATGTTGGCTTTTGGTTGTGATGCTATATCATAAATAAATGATGTAGTGTCGGTTTTTGTGTCGCCTATTACTCTATAATACATTACCATTCGTGTTGAATCCTTACTAAGACTCGCAACAGATCCGCTTTTATCGTTTTTAACAGCTTCAAAATAAAAACCATTTAGTATGTGTTCATTAAAGAGTGTTAAATTTTGATATGGATATATTGACGAATCTTCGTTAATAGCAATTTCCCTTATTAAGAGTCGGTCTATTAGTTCTTGTTCTTTAGAAAGATCTACTCTAATAGGGCTGCGATTTACATTGTCGTTATACCATGATTTTCTAGGTTGAAGTGGGAAAGTCTTTAGAACCTTTGGGTTATAATATCCATTAAGAGTATGACTATATAATTCAACGCCATTCAAATCAGTTATATCGCTATCAAGTTCTAGCTCATAAATATTAATATCTTGAATCTCAGTAGTATCTCCATCACTAGAATTGAAATTTAAATATAAAATTAGCGAATCAACTTCTACAATTACTGTGTCATAAATATCATTTGAAGGTGCAATTCCAACCTTTGTAATAAAGTTGTTTTGGAATTGCCCTAAAATAGGATCGTTACATAAACCTAAAAGCACATTACTGTGAGAAGTAGATATAAATATTTTATTTTCGCTTTCATAAGTGAAAGCTTTTAAATCATTCGAAGAGTGAATTAGCAGCGATATGTTGTCATTTGGAGGATGAATCTCAAGACCAGCTGAGTTGCCATCGTCAGAACAAGCATATAACATGCTTAAAGCAGAAAAACCTGCCACTAGCCAGGTTTTAATTCTAAATTTATTTTTCAATTGTATAAAAGTTTCGTGATTAATATTAAACCGAAAGAATTTTATCATAAAATTCTGAGTATGCATCAATGTATTCTTCGCCATTTTTATATTCTAGATATGGTTTGCCAGAATCTATAACGTGTTTTTTTGCATTTTCGTTTACAGAGTCACTACCAAAAATTATTCCGTCGGAATAATTGACCGCCAGTTTAGATAAATTCTCGTAAGATGGCTGCTCAACTTGAGCTGTATCTTCTGGTGAAACTCCATCAAAAACAAGTTTTGATTTAAAACTATTATTAAGATCTGGTTTAAACTCATCGTTATATAGTGAATACACCATTTTTGCATCGCTAAATAGCGGATTGTCTTTGAATGTGCGCTTTATTAAAAGCGGAATTAATCCAGTAAACCAGCCGTGACAATGAATAATATCAGGCGACCATCTTAATTTTTGAACCGTTTCTATTACTCCCCGAGCAAAAAATATTGCTCTCTCATCATTATCCTCAAAAGAGTTACCTTCCGAATCAACTAATACCTGCTTACGCTGAAAATAGTCTTCATTATCGATAAAATACACCTGCATACGTGCAGCTTGTATTGAGGCTACTTTAATAATTAAAGGATGGTCGGTGTCATCAATGATTAAGTTCATGCCTGAAAGCCGTATTACTTCATGCAATTGATTACGACGCTCATTTATACTGCCAAATTTAGGCATAAATGTACGAATTTCCTTTCCTCGCTCTTGTATTCCTTGGGGTAGTTCTCGTCCTATTTTCGATATTTCGCTTTCCGGTAAATAAGGGGTAATTTCCTGAGAAATAAACAGTACTTTCTTTTTTTCCATCTATAATGATATCTGATTATTTAACGCGGCAAAGGTAATAAAAATATTAGAGATACTCAACATTCCTTTGCTTATGTTCTGGTAATTCACTTTTAAAGACTTTTAGCCACGCTAAAAAGTCTTTCAGACCTTATATGCGTGGTTTGTAATGCTGAAAAACTTAATACATGATGTTATCTTCAATTAAAATGACATCAGGTTTTAACGAATATTTTTTAAAAGCAAAATACCTAGCTTATGTTATGATTATTTTTTATTAAAAAAACACTGATATTTTCTCTTTATTATTTTGAATATTTAGCTTTTTCAACTTCATTTGCACTCATTTTTAAAATAAGAAATGCAGATATTTAATTACATAGTAGAAATAAAGAAGTTTGTTGAAGAGGTGAAAAACGATGGTAAAACTGTTGGCTTTGTACCTACAATGGGAGCTTTACACGAGGGACACTTATCATTAGTGCAAGCATCTTTAAAGCAAACGGACATTACTATTGTTAGTATATTTGTGAATCCAACACAATTCAATGATCTGTCTGATTTGAAGAATTATCCTAGAGATTTTGAGGCAGATAAAAAAATGTTGGAACAAGCAGGATGTAGTATTATTTTTAATCCTTCGGTAAGTGAAATGTACCCAGAGCCTGATAAACGAGAATTTGATTTTAATGGCATTGATACTAGAATGGAGGGTGCACATAGACAGGGCCATTTTAATGGCGTAGCGCAAGTTGTAAGTAAACTTTTTGATGCAGTTCCTGCAAATAAAGCATATTTTGGCTTGAAAGATTTTCAGCAAGTTGCTATTATTAAGAAGCTTACGCAAATATTAAATATTAATATTGAAATTGCACCTTGTAAAATTGTAAGAGAAAGTGATGGATTAGCAATGAGTTCTAGAAATCAGCTGCTTACAAAAGAACACAGAGAGGGTGCATCCATTATATACTCTGTACTTAAAGAGGCACAGCTTAATTATTTGAAGATGTCTATTAAGGAAATTCAAAAAAAGGTTGTAGGCGAAATTAACAAATCCCCACTTTTTGAAGTAGAGTACTTTGAATTAATAAACAGAAATACACTCTTATCTGTTAAAGAGAAAGAGACTGGTGATTCAACAATAGGATGCATAGCCGTTTGGGCTGGTAAAGTAAGATTAATAGATAATATCATTTTTAATTTTTAACTTTGTACCCATAAAGTTTAGAATAATGAACATTGAGGTTGTAAAATCGAAGATACATAAAGCTAGAGTAACAGAGGCTAATCTTCAGTATGTAGGAAGTATTACCATTGATGAGGATTTAATGGAAGCTTCAAATATTATTGAAAATGAGAAGGTTCAAGTTGTTAACATTAACAATGGTGAAAGACTTGAAACCTACGTTATTAAAGGTGAAAGAGGCTCTGGATCAATTTGTTTAAATGGACCAGCTGCTCGTAAAGTGGCAATTGGAGATATTGTTATTATAATATCTTATGCTAGTATGGATTTTGATGAAGCAAAATCATTTAAGCCAACATTTATTTTCCCCGATGTGGAAACAAATACAGTGATTTAAATTATCCTATTATGAATGCTACTGATTTAATTCAGTCAAAAATAATTGAGCCGGATCAAATAGACCGGCTTCTTTCTTTATGGCGTTTTAAAAACGAGAAAATTGTTTTTACAAACGGGTGTTTTGATATTATACACCGTGGTCACATTGAGTATTTAGCACAAGCCGCCAATTTAGGATCGAAGTTAGTTATTGGGTTGAATACTGATCAATCTGTAAAGAAACTAAAAGGAAACGACAGACCTATAAACCCAGAAGCAGCAAGAGCTATGGTGTTGGCTGCATGCTCTTTTATTGATGCTGTTATACTATTTAACGACAATACTCCAATTAATTTGATTAAGCAAGTTCAACCTGATGTTTTAGTTAAAGGAGGCGATTATATTATTGAAGAGATTGTGGGTTATGATGTGGTTACAACAAATGGTGGAGAAGTGGTTACAATTAACTTTGTTGATGGATTTTCTTCATCGTCAATCATTAAAAAAGGTGGCTTAGTCTAATTAATTTTCATTCGTTGCATTTAATTTTTATTTTTGTTAAAATATTTAATAAAGCAGATTCCATGAAAAATATTATTATCGTATTGATATTAGCATTTACAATTCCTTTTATTGGTTGCCGAAATAAAGAAGATCAGAAACTTGTGGGTACTTGGAAAGAAATACCATTTGTTAAACCAGAAGAGGCACTAGAAATAAAAATATGGAGTTTTTATGCAGGTGATGCTTTAGAAATAGAAAGTACCAGCCAAGCAGGAGAAGTTGATACATTACTCTATACATATAATATTGATGGTAGTACTTTAAAAATATTTGGAGATGGAGTTTATGGTCCTGCAACTGGAGATGTACGAGGTGAATATTGGGTGGATGCTTTAGATAAGGAATTTCTTAAAATGACTAAAAGGAAGCATCCTTCAGATACAGCCTATTGGGGAGGCTCTACCGATGGTGCATTTCTGAGAATAGAATTAGTTAAGCAATAAGAGCTAAATGGCAAAAAGTAAAACTATTTATGTTTGCCAAAGCTGTGGAGCTAAATCTCCTAAATGGATAGGTAAATGTAATGCTTGTCATGAATGGAATACTTATTCAGAAGAAATTGAATCCTCATCGAATAAACCAGCCCTTAATGTTGGTTATGCAACAGGTAGCAAGCCAGTTTTAATAAAAGACTTACCCGAAAATCAGCTTGAAAGAATATCTACTCAATTTAATGAGTTTGATCGTGTTTTAGGTGGTGGAATTATTCCAGGATCAGTTGTTTTGGTTGGAGGCGAGCCAGGAATTGGTAAATCAACTTTATTATTACAAGTTGCAAATGCAGTAAGAGGTAAAGTACTATATGTTTCGGGCGAAGAAAGTGCCGAGCAAATTAAACTGCGAGCTAAACGATTAGGAAAAATTAATGATGAAGCTTATTTTTTATCCGAAATTTTGGTTGAGAATATACTTAACCAAACCAAACACATTCAACCTAAATTATTAATTGTTGATTCAGTTCAAACATTACGAACCGAGCAACTAGACTCTTCTCCTGGAACGGTTTCGCAAATTAGAGAAAGCACAACTATTTTACTGCAATATGCAAAAGAACATTCCATGCCTATATTGTTAGTTGGGCATATTACAAAGGAAGGATCTTTGGCTGGACCAAAAGTGTTGGAACATGTAGTAGATACAGTTCTGCAATTTGAAGGAGATAATAGTTTTAATTATAGAATATTACGAGCTCATAAAAATCGTTTCGGTTCTACTTCTGAGATGGGAATTTTCTCGATGCAAAGCAATGGATTAAAAGAAGTTGATAATCCTTCAGAATTACTATTGTCTAATCATAATGAGAATTATAGCGGAATTGCTACCTGCGCAACTATTGAGGGTATGAGACCATTGTTAATAGAAGTTCAGGCATTAGTTAGTACTGCCGTTTATGGAACTCCACAAAGGTCGGCAACTGGTTTTGAAGTGCGACGATTAAATATGCTTTTGGCAGTTCTTGAAAAGCGAGTTGGATTTAAATTATCAACAAAAGACGTATTTTTGAATATTGCTGGGGGAATTAAAGTAGCCGATACGGCTATTGATTTGGCTGTAATTTGTGCAATTTTATCTTCAGATTTAGATAGAGCAATTAATAAAGAGATTTGTTTTGCCGGTGAGGTAGGGCTATCTGGAGAAATAAGACAAACAGGACGCATACAGCAACGCATTGATGAGGCTCATAAGTTAGGATATAAGAAAATAGTGATTCCTGTTCAAAAGCAAGCAGTCCAAAGTACCACTAAGCTACAAATTATTGAAGCCGATAAAATTGAGAAAGTATTTTCTCAATTGTTTCAATAGAGCCTGTCCATAAAATTAAAATGAGCTATAAAGTTTGAATTTAAACCCTCTTGAATGAAGTTGTGGGGCAGGCAGGCGCAGTGAAGGAATCTGACTTACCATGGCATATCCGTCAAGTTAAGAAGTTTATATTATAGCTTTTGCCTGTAAGGGCGTAAACCTTTTGTTAGCTTGACTGCTATGCCCACCAAGGTACACTTGACATGACACTAGTGTATTTGAGGATTTGTGTTTTTGAGAAACAACGCAAAAGTCAGACTTTATAGTCTAACTCTAAGTAGTTTTACATCCCAAACTCATTATTCTCTTCTTCAAATTCGTTTCTATTGTGTTGACCAGATAAATCAATACAATTAAATACTTTATTAAAACCAGAAGGTCTTTCAAATTTATCCGATTTATAAATATTCAGTGTACTATCATTGTACACTTTGTTCATGTAAAGCCCCCAAATAGGTAACGCCATATTAGCCCCTTGTCCGTAGTATATTCCATCGAAGTGTGTAGCTCGGTCTTCAGCACCTGTCCAAACGCCTGTAACTAAATTTGGTGTTACCCCCATAAACCAACCATCCGATTGATTTTGAGTGGTTCCTGTTTTAGCAGCAATTTCAGCATGAATTTTATATGGATGATTCTCTGATCGCAAACGAACTGCTGTGCCTTGTCGATAAACACCTTTCAATAATTCTAACATTAAAAATGCAGTTTTCTCACTAATGGCTTCTTTTTTAGTAGGCTGAAAACTTGCTAATAAGTTTCCATTCTTATCTTCAATACGTGTAACAAATATTGGTTGAGTATAAACCCCTTTGTTTGCAAAAGTAGAATAAGCACCAACCATTTCGCATAACGATAAATCGGCAACACCTAAGCAAATAGAGGGAACTTGTGGAATAAAGCTTTTCACGCCCATACTTCTAGCAATATTTATTACTTCGGCAGGTCCAAATTGTTTCATTAACCAGGCAGATGCATTATTTAAGGAATGGCGTAAACCAAATCTTAATGAGATCATATGTCTTTCCCATTCTGTATTACTGCCGCTTTTAGGAGTCCAAGTATCGCCATTGTCAAGCAATATGGTTACAGGCACATTTGGTATTTGGTAGCAAGGAGAGAAACCATCTTGCATTGCTAATGTATATAGAAATGGTTTAAAAGTAGAGCCAATCTGGCGTTTTGCTTGGGTAACATGGTCATACTGAAAATGCTTGTAATTTATTCCACCAACGTATGCCTTAACAAAGCCGGTTTGTGGATCCATCGACATTAAACCCGAAAGTAAAAAGTGTTTATAATAGCGAATCGAATCCATAGGTGTAAGTACGGTATCAACCTCACCACTCCAAGTAAATACAGTCATTTCGGTTTTAGTGTTGAAATTTTCAAGTATAGAGTCAGCATCTATTTTTTGCTTTTTAAGCACTCTATACCTTTCACTCCTTTTCATGCCAAGCATCATAATATTTTTAACTTGATCTTCATTAAGGTCTTTAGTAAATGGGGCTGTTTTTTGATATTTCTTTTCTCTATCAAATGCAACTTGCAAGCTATTTTTTAAATGTGCATATACTGCTTCTTCAGCAAATACCTGCATTTTATAATTAATAGTTGTATAAATTTTTAAACCATCCTCGTAAAGCGAATAAGGGTTTCCATCAGGTTTAAAGTTTTTATTACACCAACCATAAAGAGGATTGGTATTCCACTCATCATATTTGCTTGATTCAGCGTTAGGTTCTTTTGCCGTTAGTGTTTTTTGCAAAAACATTCTAAAATATGTAGCAGGTCCAATTTTATGATCTACTTTCTGATAATCTAGCTCCAGAGGAATCATTTTTAGAGAATCGAAATCGCTTTGCGAAATTTTATTATTTCTTAACATTTGGTGCAAAACAACATTTCTTCTGTGAAATGTTGTGTCTGGGCGTCGTAATGGATTAAAGAGCGACGAATTTTTTGCCATTCCAACTAACATGGCCGATTGTTCAATATTTAATTCATTTGGATTACAATTGAAATAAACTTTTGCTGCTGATTTTATTCCAACAGCAAGATTCAAAAAATCGTATTGATTAAAATACATTGCCATTATTTCTTCTTTGGTATAGCTTTTTTCAAGCTTAACCGCAATAACCCACTCTCTAAATTTTCTATTTGCTATTTGTAATGAATTGTTAAAATATTCTCGTGGGAAAAGCATTTTTGCCAATTGCTGCGATATTGTACTACCACCTCCCGCATTTTTATCCCCACTTAAAATGGTCTTTACTAAAACTCGAGCAAGCCCGCGAAAATCAATACCCGAGTGTTTATAGTACCTTTTATCTTCAGTTGAAACTAAGGCATCTACCAAATATGGTGAAAGTTCGTGATATTCTGTACGAGAACGGTTGGCTTGATAGAAAAATGGCAATAATGAATGACTATCTTCTGTATAAATCTGGGATGCTAATGCACTTTTAGGATTTTCAAGCTGTTCAAATGTTGGCATGAATCCTAAATTACCTACTGAAATATTATAAAATAGAATAATTACTAGAAACAAAGGCAATATGATAATTGACCATCCAAGAATTGTTTTTTTAGATAAATTAAGGTTCATAAGATTTCAGCTTTATTTTTATATGATTGGGGTAAAAGTAGTAAACCTATACTAATTTATTATGATACTTATACTTAAATTTGTTTTTTAGAACAATGTAACTCTATTTAAAACAATACGTAACTTATACGTGTTTTTAGCAGATAAATTATTTATTGAGTACAAATTTATTTGAAGTTGTTGTAGTAAATGATTTAATTTGCGTGAATTTTCATGAAAAAAACGGACATAGATGCAAGAGAATTTAGTTATCGTCGAGTCGCCAGCTAAGGCGAAAACAATTGAGAAGTTTTTAGGGGAGGGGTATACGGTTACTTCTAGTTTTGGACATATTCGTGATTTAGCGAAAAAAGATTTTGGAATAGACATTAAAAATAACTTTACTCCAAACTATGAAGTGTCAGCTGATAAGAAAAAAGTAGTTGCCGAATTAAAAAAACTTGCTAAAAAAGCAGATATAGTATGGCTAGCGTCCGATGAGGACCGCGAAGGAGAGGCTATCGCTTGGCACCTTTGCGAAGTGCTTAAACTTGATCCTAAAAAAACAAAACGAATTGTTTTTCATGAGATTACAAAAGAAGCCATATTAAAGGCAATTGATAATCCAAGAGAGATTGATCAAAGTTTAGTTGATGCACAGCAAGCTAGAAGAATCCTTGATCGTTTAGTTGGATTTGAACTATCGCCGGTATTGTGGAAAAAGGTTAAGCCATCATTATCTGCAGGGCGTGTACAGTCAGTGGCAGTTCGCTTATTGGTGGAACGAGAACGAGAAATAATAAAATTTAAGCCAGAAACAAATTATCGAGTATTAGGTAATTTTAAGATACCTTCATCAAATAACACGGAATTAAAAGCAGAATTAAATACCCGCTTTAAAGCACTCAATGACGCTGATAATTTTTTAGCTGTGTGTAAAAATGCCGATTTTAAGGTAAGCGACATTAGTAAGAAACCGGCTAAAAGAACTCCTGCTGCTCCATTTACAACCTCTACATTGCAACAAGAGGCAAGTCGGAAATTTGGTTTCTCAGTATCGCAAACCATGACTTTAGCTCAAAAATTATATGAGGCAGGAAAAATAACATATATGAGAACAGATTCTGTCAATCTTGCTGATTCTGCAGTAGCTGCGGCATCTGCTGAGATTGAAAATGAATACGGCAAAGAATACCTTAAAGTTCGAAAATATAAAACAAAAGCAAAAGGTGCGCAAGAAGCTCACGAAGCCATTAGACCTACCTATTTAAATAAATCAACCGTAGCTGGAAACGCCGGCGAGAAAAAACTCTACGAATTAATCTGGAAAAGAACCATTGCCTCGCAAATGAGCGATGCTCAGTTGGAGAAAACAACAATTAGCATTGATGTGTCAGAAAGCAAGCATAAATTCACGGCACAAGGCGAAATGATAAAATTTGATGGATTCCTAAAAGTATATATGGAATCAACAGATGATGAAGAGGATGCAGAACAAGAAGGATTATTACCGAAACTAACAGCAGATGAACCGTTAAACTACGACTCAATTGTTGCAACACAACGCTTTACCAAACATTCAGCTCGTTTTACTGAAGCTAGCTTGGTACGTAAGTTAGAGGAGCTTGGTATTGGGCGTCCATCTACATATGCACCAACAATTTCAACAATTCAGAATAGGCAATATGCAATAAAAGAAGATAGACCAGGAAAAGAGAGAGGGTATAAGCAAATTACATTAGCAAACGATAAGATTGAAACACTTGATAAGGTTGAAATAGCCGGAAACGAAAAAAGCAAGATGTTCCCAACTGATATTGGCATGGTTGTAACCGATTATTTATTAGAGCAGTTCCCTAAAATATTAGATTTTAATTTTACTGCAGAGGTTGAGAAAGAATTCGACGATATTGCTGATGGAAATAAAGAATGGACTAAAATGATAGATCGTTTTTACAATCCTTTCCATAAAAGTATTGATGCTGCTCTTGAAATTGCTGGACGAAAAAGTGGAGAAAGAATATTAGGAGAGGATCCTAAAACAGGTAAGCCAATTCTTGTTAAGATTGGGCGCTATGGTCCAATGGCGCAAATTGGCGATAATGTTGGCGATAATAAAGATGAAGAGAAACCTAAATTTGCAGGCTTACGAAGAGACCAGCATCTGGAAACAATAACCTTAGAAGAGGCTCTTGAATTATTTAAATTACCAAGAGATGTTGGTATGTTTGAAGACAAAAAAGTTGTTGCGGCAATTGGTCGTTTTGGTCCATATGTTAGGCATGATGCAAAATTTTATTCTCTTAAAAAGGATATTGATGATCCGTATAAAATTGAAATAGATAGAGCTATAGAGCTAATTATTGAGAAAAGAGAGATTGAGAAGAATAAGGTGATTAGTATATTTGAAGATAAAAAGGGTGAAATTCAGGTTCTAAATGGGCGTTACGGTCCATACATTACTTTTAACAAGAAAAATTTTAGGATCCCAAAAAGTCAGGATGCATCAAAGCTTACTCTTGATGAATGTAAAGAATTAATTAAGAATGCACCACCTAAAGCATCTAAGGCAAAAAGTAAAAAGTAATGTATGAATATTCAAGATTACTTAAGCAATATTGATGACTCGGGGCTTAATAAAAATAAGTTTTTTATTGGGCAAATAGGATACAGTACTGAACAAGACATTAAACATAAATGCCTAGAAGGTTTCCAAATAGCGCTTGTTGGCTTGACTGAAACAAGAAATAGTTTTCCTGCAATGCAAAGTTTTAATACAAAAGCAGTTAGGAATTACTTGTATCAGTTAGCTGATTTTAGCAATTTAAAAATTATTGATTTAGGAGATGTTAAAACGGGTAACACAGTAGCTGACACTTATGCTTGCATTAAAGAACTTGTCTTATATCTGATTAAAAATGGTATAATACCAGTTTTTTTTGGCGGAACTCAAGAATTGTCCATTTCAATTATTGAAGCGCTTAATCAGAACATAAGCTCTCCTGAAATTACTTTTATCGATGCTTTAATTGATTTTGCTGAAGATGATGACTTTCATTCAAAATCGTATTTAAATCATAAATCGATAATTAATGAAAGAAAGATTATTAAATCAATTTTAGGATATCAAACCTATTTTACAACTCAGCATAAACTTCGTGTTTTAAAAGAATCGGGCTTTAATCTGTATAGATTAGGTACCATTAGAAATAATTTTAATCTAATTGAACCGGTTTTAAGAGATTCAGATTTTGTTTCATTTGATTTTTCTTCAATCCGACAATCTGATTCGCCAGCATCAGGCTTTAAAAGCCCTAATGGCTTGTATGCCGAAGAAGCCTGCCAACTCGCAAATATTGCCGGATTAAGTGATAAAATAAAGGTTTTTTCCGCTTCCGAAATTAATTCTGGTGAAGATGATAAGGAACAGAGTGCCCATTTAATGGCACAGCTTATATGGCATCTACTCCAAGGTTTTTCCGAACGTAAAGGTGATTATCCTTTGCAAAACCTGAGTGAATACAAGAAAATATTTGTTAAAATAGATAAATTAGATGATGAACTTGTTTTTTATCAAAACGAGAGCAATAATAGATTTTGGATAGAATTACCTGGGAATATATTGACAAAAGAGGTTGTATCTTGCTCTGAAGCAGATTACAAAGCCGTTTGCATGAAAGAAATTCCAGAGCGTATTTGGAAACGAATTAGTAACACAATGAAATAAAAGTTTCATTGTAAGCACTAAGTTTACTATCTTTCCGTTATTAAATTTCAAATAGTGATTAAAACTTGTTTCACTATTTATTTTTTACTTAATTTACCAATTAATACCAAATATAACTAGAACTACATTAAATTAATGTTTAAAAAAGCAACATTATTAATCATATTGGGTGGATTTTCCATTTTTTCATTTGGGCAAAATGACCCATTTGTAAGCTTGTATATGTTTAATCAGATGTACTATAATCCTGGTTATGCTGGCGATGGCAATGAAATTGAAGCGAAAATTTTAAATCAGCAACGATTGAAAAGTTTTGAAGGTAGTCCAACATCAACATTTTTTAATGTAGATGCTCCTTTTAACCTTTTTAGCCAGCGTCATGGTGCTGGGTTATCAATAATTACCGATAATATTGGTAATTATAGTAACACTGGACTAAATCTTTCGTATGCATACAGGAGAAATTTAATACAAGGAGATTTGGGAATAGGTATAGGTTTAAATTTGATAAGTACAGGTTTAAATGGCATATGGAGTCCTTCTGAAATGGAAGCCTCCATGGATCAAACCATACCTGACATTAGTGAAGAGCCAATAGTTTTAGATTTTAATTTTGGTTTATTTTACCGGTCAGATAACTTATACTTAAGTATTTCAGGACGAAATTTAGCTAACTCAAAAATGAAATATAAAAAATCGGACGGATACTCATATATTGGAAGGCAAATATATTTGGCAACTGGGTATGAATACCAGTTAGCTAATCCAATGTATTCTTTTAAACCATCAGTAGCTATTGGATCTGATTTTTCGAATACAACTTTTAGCGCAACCGGAATAGTTACTTATAATAAACGATTTTTTGGAGGTTTGGGCTATAGGTATTTTGATGCTGTTACAGTATTAGCAGGAATTGATTTGCCCAGTGGCATTGAGGTTGCTGTTGCATATGATATAAGCACTTCTCGTATGGCAAAGGTGAGTAGTGGTTCATTAGAATTTATGTTAGGCTATTCATTTAGCCTCGATATTGATAAAGATAATCGAAAGTATAAGAGCGTTCGGTTTCTTTAATTTGCTTTTTTAATTTATTTTGTTCATTTTTATATTCTTAAATATTCGCACAAACTATGAAGAAACTAGCATTTTTCAGTATAGTTATTTTATTACTTACAAGTTGTTCAAGTTATAATAACGGGGAATTAACCGGTGTTCAAGATAGAGCTCCTTGGTTTAGCCCACCACCCTACGGTATGATTCAAGTACCTGAAGGAAGTTATAGAATGGGTCCAAGTTATCAAGATGTGCCTTGGGCAAACACAGCCCAATCAAAAAATGTTTCTGTTCCTTCGTTTTGGATGGATGAGACAGAAATTACCAATAACGAGTACAGACAGTTTGTTCATTGGGTTCGTGATTCGCTTGCTTATCGTTTGCTGGGAGAGCAAATAGATGAATTTTTCATTTCGGAAGATATTTATGGAGAGGAAATTGATCCTCCATTCATTAATTGGGATATGGAAATTGTATGGAACGGTGAAGAGGAGAACGAAATTCTTCAAGATTTATATTATCCGGAACATGAGCGTTTTTATAGAATGAAAACAATAGACCCGCGAAAACTTAATTTCGAGTATTTTTGGGTAGATTATCGCCAAGCAGCAAGGAAATCGACTTTTGATAACGAAACAAGGAGAAGTTATAATTACAAAACAGGACAATATGATGGAGATATTTATAATCTTGAAGGAAAAAGAGTGCCTTTAAAGGATAGATCTTCATACATAATGAGAGACATGGTTAATGTTTATCCCGATACTCTTTGTTGGATAGGTGACTTTTCATACTCATATAACGAGCCTATGGCAAATATGTATTTTTGGCATGCAGCTTATGACAATTATCCTGTAGTAGGAGTTACTTGGAAACAAGCAAGTGCTTTTAGTATTTGGAGAACCACTTATATGAATTCGTTTTTAAGATCTCAAGGAGAAACATTTGTTCAAGATTATAGACTTCCAATGGAAGGAGAATGGGAATACGCAGCTCGAGGCGGACTCGACCTTGCAGTTTACCCATGGGGTGGTCCATATACTAGAAATGATTTAGGTTGTTTCTTGGCAAATTTTAAACCATTAAGGGGAAATTATGCTAGTGATGGTGGTTTAAAAACTGTTGAAGTTGGTATTTATGAACCAAATGATTACGGATTGTATGATATGGCTGGAAATGTTTCAGAATGGACAGCAAATGCTTTTGATGAAAGTGCTTATTCATTTACTCATGACATGAGTCCTCAATATATGTTTCATGCTTTACCTGATGATCCACCATCATTAAAAAGAAAAGTAATACGTGGAGGATCTTGGAAAGACATAGCATTTTACTTGCAGAATGGAACTCGAACCTATGAGTATCAAGATTCTGCCAAAGCCTACATTGGATTTAGATGTGTTAGAACATATATGGGGCCTACCAATAATGGCACAAAATCAAACGTTTATTAAAAAGAAGATATATTTAATTATTAAAGATTAATAGCCATGATAAGCATAAGCGAACTAACAGAAAGCAAAGGCTACAAAAATTTCATGAAGTACGTATACGGATGGGGAGCATCCGTTGTACTTATTGGAGCCTTATTTAAAATACAGCATTTTCCAGGAGCATCTATGATGCTTACCATTGGTTTAATAATAGAAGCTCTTATTTTCTTCTTTTCTGCTTTTGAGCCTCTGCATGAAGAATTGGATTGGACTTTAGTTTATCCTGAACTTGCAGGATTAACTGATGAGTTTGACGATGATGATAGCGTAAGAAAATTTGATAGAGCACATGAAATGCCTCAAGTAATTGGAGTTCCAGTTGGAGGTTCTGGAGGAGTTGTTCAAGATGGTGAGCCAATAGTTGGCGGACAAATAGTTTCTGGCGGAGCAACAGGTCAGGTTATTGTAGGTGGAGGAAGTCCTTCAGCATTAGCTAAGTTTGATCAAATGCTTGACAATGCCGAAATTGGACCAGAGATATTTGAAAAGCTTGGGGCAGGGCTTAATAGTTTGAGCGATACTGCTGCTAAATTAAATGATTTGTCGGAAGCTGGTGTTGTCACAAAAGAATTTGTTAGTAGAATGCAAGGAGCTACAAATTCAATTGGACAATTGGATGAAACATATCAGAAATCGTCTGAAGTTCTGAAGGAATCTGTAAATAATTTATCAGAATCATACGTTGAAACAGCTAACACTTTCAATAATACTAACGCACAACTCTCGGAGGCTTATAGTAGTTTTGCAAATAAATTGACTACTGAAATTGATACCATAGGAACAGAAGGTACAGCTTATGCTGAAAAACTTGGTTCTTTAAATTCAAATTTAGCTGCCTTAAATTCTGTTTATGAATTGCAAATTCAGAATACTAATAGTTATGTGGAGTCTGCAAAAGGACATTTTGATGGATTGAATAACATGGCAAATAATATATCAGAGACTGTTGAGAACACTTCAAAACTAAATGATGGTGTTCTTAAATTAGAACAAAATGTAGCTTCCTTAAATAGTATTTACGGAAATATGCTTTCTTCGTTAAACTTTAATAAGTAATAAAGGCAATATTCTATGGGTCACGGACAAGAAACTCCAAGGCAAAAGATGATAGGTCTTATGTACCTATTCTTAACGGCTATGTTAGCACTTAATGTTTCGAAAGAAGTATTAAACTCATTTATTTTAGTTGGGCATAGTCTTGAAAAAACAATTGAAAACTACGAAGCGAAAAACGATAAGGTTTATAGCGAATTTGCAGAAGCAAATATGCAAAATCCTACCAAAGTTGGACCTTGGTTGAAACTAGCTGAATCAGTTAGGGTTGAGGCTACAGCATTGTTTAAATCTTTAGAAGAACACAAAATTGGTTTAGCAAAGTATGCGGAAGGTGAGGACTCAGAAGCTGTAGTTGACGGAAAATTTTTGATAAATAAATTAGAGCAAAAAGATAATATTGATAAAGGGGGTGAGTATTTTGGTGAATTGGGTAAAAAGCATGGTGTTGAAATTGAGAAACAAATAGATGCTTATCGTGAATTACTGTTAACAATTGTACCAGAAAACGAAGAACAAAAAAGACACAATATAGAAACGGCGCTTGAAACTAATGAACATATTGATCATGAGAAGGTAAAGCATAGTTGGGTTAGTTCTACTTTCGAACACATTCCATTAATTGCAGATTTTGTAATGCTTTCAAAAATACAAACAGATGTAAAAAACATGGAAACCGATGTTATAAATTATCTGTTTAGCCAAATTAGTGCAAGTGATTTTAAAGTTAATGCTATGGCTGCTACTGTTATTCCTAATAGTAATTATATTATGAAAGGGAATGAATATAGAGCAGAAGTTTTTTTAGCCGCATATGATTCTACTAAAGCTCCTATAATAAAAGTGGGAACCTATAAAGAAGAGGGTGGAAAATATGAAATGGTCGGTGATTATAAAACCCTTGATGTAAAAAGTGGTAAAGGAATATTTTCAGATAATTCTAGCGCAATAGGTGAAAAAAAATGGGGTGGATTAATTGAAGTAACCTCCCCTGACGGTGGCACAATTAACTATCCTTTTGATGTGCAATATCAGGTTGCTGAACCAAGTTTAGTAATATCACCTACAAAAATGAATGTTTTCTATTATGGAATTAATAATCCTGTTGACATTTCAGTTCCTGGTATAGCGGGCGATAAAATAAGGCCTAGTATGTCTGGTGGTGGTGCAACTATTAGAAAGGCTAGAAAAGGATATATAGTTAAACCTACCAAAACAAGTGGTAATGTAAATATTCGAGTTTATGCTGAAATTGACGGAGAGTCAAAATCAATGGGAAGCATGAAGTTTAGGATAAAAACTATTCCGGAACCTAAAGCTAAAGTTTTAGGTAGAAGTAGTGGTAAGATTACAAAAGCCATGTTGTCGAACGCACCTGTACTGATTGCCGAATTAGAAGATTTTGTATTTGATTTGAAATTTAGAGTTACCAAATTTACTGTAACAACTACGCAGGGTGGGTACACAAAGGAATTAAATGCTAAAGGCAATAAGTTTACAAAAGCTCAAAAAGATGTTTTTAAAGGCATGAAATCAAATTCAAAAGTTATTATTGAAAATATTGAGGCAGTTGGTCCTGATGGAAGAACAAAAGTTCTTTCTCCAATTATCTTTAAGGTTAAATAAATTATTGAAGTTATGAAAAATATTGTAATAGTTTCTTTTATATTATTAGCATTTGTATTAGCTCCGGTTGCTAATGTGCAAGCTCAGGTATTGGATGGAATTTATGAAAAAGAAAACGTTCCTAGTAGAAGACCTGCTCCATATAAATTTTTACGTGAGTCTGATGTAATGTGGCAAAAACGTATTTGGAGAGTTATTGATTATAGAGAAAAGATAAATCATAAACTTTATTACCCAACCACAAGAATTGGTGATAGAATGAGTCTTATTGACTTATTTCTGTGGGGTATTAATACAGAAGGATTAACAGCTTATTCTGCCGATGATGACAGATTTACGCAACCAATAACTCGAACTCAGATTGATGAGCAATTTGGAGCAACACCTCAACCAATTTCATATACAGATGAAAATGGAAACGAGGTTACCCAAGAAATTACAAATGAGATTGTAAGTTCTGAGGTAAAGCAGATGATTCTTAAAGAAGATTGGTTTTTTGACAAACAATATTCTACATTGGAGGTAAGAATTATTGGAATGTGCCCAATAAGATTCTATACAAAAGATGATACTGGTATAGATGGTGATGCCGAGCTACGAAAGTCACAAGTATTCTGGATATACTTCCCTGAAGCTAGAAGAATATTAGCAAATCATGAAGTTTTTAATGAGCACAATGATGCTGAACGCAGAACTTTTGATGATATATTTTTTAAAAGGTATTTTAATAGTATAATTGTACGTGAAACAAATGTTTATGACGATAGGGGAGTTGCAGATTATTCTTTAGGGATACAAACTTTACTAGAAGGTGAGAAAATTAAAACAAAGATTTCTAATCTTGAACAAGATTTGTGGGAATACTAATAAAATCTATAAAATAAATAGAATAGCCGTTCAGTTTTGTCTGAACGGCTATTTTTTTTATTATGAAACAATCACGAGAAAGTTCACGCAAAATTCATGAATAATTTGAATGCTTCACGATTTTTGAAAGTGTTATATTTTGAATTACACTGATATTATGGTGAAATACAAATGTTTAACTTAAACTTATTCTAGTGAAATGAGCTTAAACAAACTCATCGCCCTTTTTTGCTTTAATATCATTTACAAATAATCGTAATTGTTGTTCTTCATCCTTATCACATATTAATAAAGCATCTTTAGTGTCCACAACAATATGATTTTTCAACCCTTGAATCAAAACAAGTTTTTTATTAGTAGAGTTTATTATGGTGTCTTTTACATCATATAGCATTACATTATCTCCATTTATAGCATTGTTATTCTCATCTTTATCCATGTGTTCAAATAAAGAAGTCCATGTGCCTAAATCGGACCAACCAAATTCAGCCCCCAATACAAATACATTTTCAGCTTTTTCCATTATTCCGTAGTCTATAGATATGTTTGAACAAGTTGGATATATTTGATTTATTGCCTCATTTTCATTTAGGGTTCCAAAAGCTTCTTTATTTTCATTAAAAAGCGAGTATATTTCTGGCAATAATTGCTCAAAAGAGTTTTGTATTGTTTCTAAGGACCACAAGAAAATGCCAGAATTCCAGTAAAACTCTTCGCTTTCAACAAAGAACTTAGCCATTTCAATATCTGGTTTCTCGGTAAAAGTTTTTACTTTTCTAATATTTGCATTGAACTCAAGATTCTCTTCCTTATTTATTTGTATGTACCCATACCCCGTATCTGGGCGAGATGGTTCTATTCCAAGAGTAAGTAGACGCCCCTTCTTAGAAATAAAATCTAAACCTGTTTTAATGGTTTCAATAAATTTATTTTCATTGAGAATTAAATGGTCTGATGGCGCAACAATTATTTTAGCATTCGGATTAAGGTTTTGAATCCTAAAATTAGCATATGCTATACAGGGTGCTGTATTTCTTCTTGCTGGCTCAAGCAATACTTGGCTTTCATCTATAGATGGGAGTTGTTTAAGGGTTAATTCTTTATATTCAGAACTTGTAACAATGAAGATATTCTCTGAAGGACAAATTTGTGTAAATCTATCAAAAGTTTGCTGAAGTAATGTTCTTCCTAAACCTAGAATGTCTAAAAACTGTTTTGGATGAGCTGAGCGACTAATTGGCCAGAATCGTGTTCCTGCACCACCTGCCATAATGACACAATAAAAGTTAGAATCCATTTTATAAAGTTTAAAAGTTAATCGATAATTTGAACAAGATTTATTATACTTGCATGTTCTGCTAATATAATTTATTATTTGCTAAATATTCTTGATATTTGTTGTGTTTTATAAAATCTTATTGTAGTACTACTGAAATATGAATTTGGTTTATCATCTAGGACGGTATTTTGTATTTGTTTGGAATATATTTTCACGACCTGAAAAATACTCGGTTTGGTTAAAACAGTTTGTTAAAGAAGTGCAGAGTCTTGGAGTCAGCTCTGTTGGGATTATTATTCTCGTATCTATTTTTATCGGTGCTGCAATAACAATTCAAATGGCCTATAATATTACTAGTCCATTAGTTCCTGATTATGTTATAAGTTTGACTACACGTGATACTATGCTATTAGAATTCTCCTCAACCATAATATCCCTAGTTTTAGCAGGAAAAGTTGGATCTAGTGTTGCCTCTGAAATTGGAACAATGAGAGTAACAGAGCAAATTGATGCACTTGAAATAATGGGAGTGAATTCAGCTTCATTTCTTGTGTTACCTAAGGTTTTTGCTTTTGTATTCTTTATTCCAGTTATTGTTATTATTAGCATGTTTGTTGGTATTGGTGGTGGGTGGTTATCTTCTGTTTTAACTGATGCAATTTCAGCGCAAGATTACATTACCGGAATCCGCTTAGCTTTTATTCCTTATTACGTTACATATTCTATTATAAAGGCTTTGGCATTTGCGTTTATTATAATTACCATTTCGGCTTATCAAGGGTATTATGTTAAAGGCGGAGCCCTTGAAGTTGGTAGAGCTAGCACTAGATCTGTAGTATACAGTTGCGTTCTAATATTATTATTTGATTTAGTATTAACCCAACTCTTATTATCATGATTAAGGTCGAGAATATCAATAAAACTTTTCAAGAGCAGCATATATTAAAAGATGTAAATGCTTTATTTGAACCTGGCAAAGTGAATATGGTAATTGGGAGAAGTGGTTCTGGAAAAACGGTTCTTTTAAAATCATTAGTTGGCCTTCATGACATTGATAACGGATCTATATACTTTGATGGTAGAGATTTTACAAAACTCAAACATAAGGATAGAACAAATATTCGAAAAGAGGTAGGTATGCTTTTTCAAGGTGGAGCCTTGTTTGATTCTGCTACCATTGAGGAGAATATTATGTACCCGTTGGACTTGTTTACGGATAAGACATATCAGGAGAAAATAAATAGAGCAAACTTTTGCTTAGAGCGTGTTAATCTCGAAGGGGTAAATAACAAGTACCCGTCTGAACTTAGCGGTGGAATGCAAAAGCGAGCCGCCATTGCAAGGGCAATAGCATTAAACCCAAAGTATCTTTTCTGCGATGAGCCTAATTCTGGATTAGATCCGCAAACTGCTATTATTATTGATAAGCTTATTCAGGAAATCACCCACGAGTATGATATAACCACAGTAATAAACACCCACGACTTGAACTCTGTTTTTGCCGTTTCTGATAGTATTGTTTATATAAACAAGGGACGTAGCTGGTGGAATGGAACAAAAGATCAACTTTTAAGTACCGGAAATAAAGAACTGGAAGAATTTTTATACTCATCTGAAATAATGCAGAAATTAAAAAGTAGAATTTGATATTTTATAGAATTTGATACCTTATTGTAATTTTTAATCATCTTTTTTATTTAATAGTCAATGTGATAAATGCACTTGTTTAATTGACGAAAATTGGAACCAATACACTTGCAATGCGTAACATTGCGTATATATTTAACTACTAATTATTG
This sequence comes from Salinivirgaceae bacterium, assembly GCA_030620515.1. Taxonomy (GTDB): domain Bacteria; phylum Bacteroidota; class Bacteroidia; order Bacteroidales; family SZUA-534; genus JAUXEM01. Next base: position 2,221 of record JAUXEM010000012.1, on the reverse strand, counting down.
TTTTGCTTTTAATTTTAATACATTCAGCCAAGATATTTGCATAATTATCAAAAGCATTATAGGGTAAAGCGTATTTTATTTTATATTTGCAGTTACTGTTAATAAAAGCGGACATATTGTTTATTTATTATCAGCGTTATTGTTTGAGAATTCAATATTTATTATTATGAAAAAATTTTTACTGTCCCTATTATTTTGTTATATCTCAGTTACATTGTTTGCCCAAAGCAACAACCTTTATTGGGTAAATGGAAGTGGTTCATGGAACGATACTACACATTGGTCTGCTACTAGTGGTGGTGCTAGTGGAGTATCCTTACCTACTAAAGATTATAACGTTATTTTCGATGCAAATTCAAGTAGCGATAAAAGTTTTAATATATCTATTAAAAACGATATTGAACTTGCAAACTTTACTGTAAGTGCACACAGTGCTACTTTTAAAGGTAAAGGAGCAATGAAGATTAATGGCTCTATAGATGTTGATAAAAGCACAATACTGAATAAATATAAAGGTGATATTATTTTAACATCTTCAAATAACTGCACCGTATATATCCCTGTTGCTTTAAAATCAAGTATTTATTTTTCTAACCCAAATGGGACTTGGGATATTAAATCAAACATTAAAACAAACAAAAATATATATTTAGAACAAGGAACAGTAAACACTAATAATAATACTATTGAAAGTGTTGCCTTTGAAAGTGTTGGAAAAGGTTCAAAAGCCTTAAACCTTGGAGAATCATTAATAGTTGTAGAGAGTTGGGATTTTACCAACACTAAAAATTTAGATTTTGATGCTGGGGAATCGCATATTCAAATTTTAGGTGATATTTTTGAAGATTTTAAAGGTGCTGGTTATGATTATTCTAGCGTTGGAAAATTAGCTTCAAAGGCTTTTACTTTTGTGCCAACTCCTACAGATGCAATATGTCCATCTAATTCTCCATTACCAACTGGTTCCCCTACAACGGGACAAAAGGGTAGTATTTCAGTCGAAATAACTGGTCCCGATACCTATTATACTGGTCTATTTCAAAATGATGCTCCTTTTTTGCAAATTGGAGTGACTCAAACTGGTAATAATGTGAATTTTTCTGATGTTATACCTGGTAGATACATTATTGCAGTAAGCGAAAATGCTGATTTATCAAGTGGTCAAACCAAGAATGTTGAGGTACTTAAACCAACTGATATATTACCAACTATTACGCTCGATAGTCCTGCCAATTGTAATGGTGATAATATAAAACTTACTGTTGATGGTAGTGGGAATGCAGCAAGATATAATTATCCTGCAACAAAATGGGAAAATAATTTACCAACTATTGTTTCAACAGGAAAAATAACCAGCTTTCTTGGATATGGTTTTTATACAGTTTATTTACAGGATGTAAATGGATGTGTTAATAACGATAGTGCATTTTTATATTTGTCCGCTGGTGGTAATTATAATGGGCCCTCTGTTGTTTCAGTTGGTAATGTTGATATTTTATCTGACTGTACTGTTGGGAGTCCCACAGGTATAATTGAAGTTACAGGCATGAGCGGTGGTACACCAGATATACTTAATCCTAAATTGAATATTACTGGCTATGGATATTATATTGTATCAAGTGGTGGAGCTGCTCCTGTAGATATTAATGATTATCAGGCAGACTCGGTATTTACTGTTGCTGCTGGTGATTATGATTTATATGTAATTGATGATAATAGTTGTTCAATTATGTATGGCAATGTTATAACTGTTGACCCGATTACGGCGCCTTCAATCACAATGACCCCAAATACGACTAGTGTTTGTGAAGAAATTCCTTATGCTATCTCAGAGGCTTCTGCAGCTAATTATTCTTTATTGGAATGGTCAACTAATGGTACTGGTACATTTACAGATGGAGATCAACTTACAGCTACATATGATGCTAGTCCTGCTGATGAAGTTTTGGGATCGGTAATTTTAACTTTAAAGGCCTATGGCAATGGGACCTGTGCTGAAACAACTGAAGTTTTAACTCTAACTTTTATGCCTGCACCAACAGCCGATGCAGGCGGTCCAGCCACGATATGTTCCGATAACACTTACGATTTTGCAACCAAATCTAGTGCCAGTAACTATGCAAGTTTAGCATGGACAACAAGTGGCGATGGTAGCTTTGATGTTCCGTCAGCATTAGAACCTGTTTATACACCAGGCACAAACGATAAGCTAGGCTTAGCG
>JAUXEM010000029.1 GCA_030620515.1 Salinivirgaceae bacterium | reverse complement strand
AACGGCGTTTTGGTAAAACTAGTGAGCAATTAACATAAAATTAACTTGTAGATATAATTTGCAGAAGAAATTCAAAAGAATGGGAAGAAAAACAATTATTGCATTACTACTGATTATTACTAACCTAAGTATACAAGCACAAAATAATAAACTGAACCAAATTGATTATTCTCAACCAAAAGAATATGAAATTGGAGGCATTACTATTTCTGGAGTCAAATACTTAGATCATAATGTGTTAGTTCAACTTTCGGGCTTAAAGGTGGGGCAACGAATTACGGTACCTGGTGATGAAATAACAAAAGCTATTAACAAGCTTTGGAAACATGGTTTATTTGGTGATGTTGAAGTATCGGCCACGAAAATAATGGGAGATAAAGTGTTTTTAGATATTTATTTAAAGGAAAGGGCACGGCTCTCGAAATTTAAATTTAATGGCGTTTCTAAAGCAGAAGCAGATGATTTACGTGATGAAATTAAATTAATACGTGGAAGCCAAGTTACCGACGACCTATTAAATGTTACAACAACACGTATAAAAAACTACTACATTGAAAAAGGGTTTTACAACTCAGATGTAGACATTCTGCAAAAAGAAGATACTTTAATGCCAAATACGGTAATATTGGATATTACTATAGCCAAAAATAATAGGATAAAAATTGAAGAAATTGTTTTTAAAGGAAACGAAGTATTTACCGATTCCAGATTAAGAAGGCTAATGAAGGATACTAAACAAAAAACTTGGTACAACCCTTTCAAATCTTCTAAATATATTGAATCAAAATTTGAAGATGATAAAAAGAAAATAATCGCCAAATATAATGAGAATGGATATCGTGATGCTAAAATAGAATACGATACCGTTTATTCCAATAGTGACAAAACCTTGAAGATGGTAATGGATATTAGTGAAGGTGGTTTATACTATTTTAGAAATGTAACTTGGGTTGGAAACACTAAGTATCCTTCTGAATTCTTAAATCATCAATTAGGAATAGAAAAAGGTGACCTCTTTGACCAAGCAGTATTAGACAAACGATTATACGGTGAAGAAAATGCTGTTTCAGCCCTTTATCTTGACAAAGGATATTTATTCTTTTCAGCCGTTCCGGTAGAAGTACAAGTTGAAAATGACTCTATTGACTTAGAAATTAGGATTTTTGAAGGAAAACAAGCACGCATTAACAAGGTAATTATTACTGGTAATACTAGAACTAACGAACACGTTATACGACGTGAAATTTGGACAAAGCCAGGTGAGCTTTTTAGCCGTGCCGATATTATTAGAACGAATAGGGAATTAGCTAACCTTGGTTATTTTAACCCTGAGAAATTAGATGTAAGACCCGTTCCTAATCCTGCTGATGGAACAGTAGATATTGAATATGTTGTAGAAGAACGCCCATCGGATCAGATTGAACTCTCAGGTGGATGGGGAGGTGGAATGGTAATTGGTACCATTGGATTAACATTTAATAACTTTTCGCTTAGAAACATACTAAACCTTGACACTTATACCCCACTACCTTCTGGCGATGGTCAGAAACTTTCACTTCGTGGCCAAACCAATGGTAAATTTTACCAATCATATAGCATATCGTTTACTGAACCTTGGTTGGGTGGAAAAAAGCCAAATTCATTATCAGTATCCGTTTACCATTCTATTCGAACAGAGGGTAGCATGTATAATAAGGCCGGTTCAAGTAAAAATATGAAAATGACTGGTGCTTCTGTAGGATTAGGTAGAAGACTAAGCTGGCCCGATTCGTATTTTACATTATATAACGAATTAAGTTACCAACGTTATGAGTTAAATGATTATAGATATTTTGATTTATTTCACAACGGCACATCAAATAACATAAACTTTAAAACATCCTTTGGTCGTAATTCAGTAAATCAACCATTGTATCCAAGACGTGGTGCAAATATTTCTTTAACTTTAGAATTAACACCTCCGTACTCGCTATTTAAAGAAGATTACTTTTGGGAATTGAGCGATGCAGAGAAAGATGCAATTGGAGATGACTATGATAACCCTGAATATGAAATACAACAACAAGAGGCAGCTAATAAATATAAATATGTTGAGTACCATAAGTGGAAATTCAAATCGGACTGGTACACTCAAATTGTAGAAAAATTAGTATTGCGTACAAACATTGAATTCGGATATTTAGGTAATTATAGCAAAAATTATGGCGATTCTCCTTTTGAATCATTCCAATTAGGTGGCGATGGTATGTCAGGCGTTAATTTCTACTATGGTACTGATATTGTTCCTCTAAGAGGTTATGATAATGGTAGAGGTAAAGGTTCTTTAACTGCAACTCCACAAGCAAACGTATACGATAAGTTTACATTGGAGCTTAGATACCCTGTTACATTAAATCCATCGGCTACTATATATGCACTAGCTTTTCTTGAAGCTGGTAACTCATGGCATCAAATAGATGAATTTAACCCCTTTGATATATATCGTTCAGCTGGTGTTGGTGTTCGATTCTTTTTACCAATGTTTGGCATGATTGGTGTAGACTGGGGCTATGGATTTGATGATGTACCTTTTTTACCTAATTCAAGTGGAAGTCAATTTGCATTTACTATTGGACAACAATTTTAAAAACTAAAATACAACGACATGAAAAAAATATTAATTGCATCATTTCTATTTTTATGCTTAGCAGCTACTAGTTTTGCCCAAAAATTTGCATTTGTTGATACAGATTACATTCTAACAAGTATTCCTACCTATCAATCGGCACAAGACCAATTAGACTTAATGTCGAAAGAGTGGCAGGAAGAGGTGGAAATTGTTTATAATGAAATTGAAAAACTATATAAAGAATATCAAGCTGAAAAAGTATTACTTACTGAGGATATGAAACAAAAACGCCAAGAAGAAATTATTCAGAAAGAGCGTGAAGTAAAAGAATTACAAAAAAAATACTTTGGTTCTGAAGGCGATTTGTTTAAGAAAAGACAAGAGTTAATAGAGCCTATACAAAACGATATTTTTAATGCCATAAAGGAAATTGCTACAGATGGTAATTTTGGGGTTATATTTGATGCTGCTGGAGGTGCAAATATGCTATACTCAAACCCAAAATATGACAAAAGCGACTTAGTTCTTGAAAAACTTGGTTTTAAGAATTAATGTTTATATTTGTTACTTGTGAAAAGAATTGAACTAAAATTAAATTAATAGAAAAGATGAAAAAGATTTTAACATTTGCATTATTATTTGTTATTGCATTTACTATTTCAAATACTGCAACAGCTCAAACTGCATTGAAATTTGGACATATTGATTCAAATGCATTGCTATCAATTATGCCAGAAAGAGAAGTTGCTAAAAATGCTTTAGAGGCACATGCTCAACAATTAGAAGAGACTTTAACTACAATGCAAGCTGAATTTGAGAAAAAATACTCAGATTATGTAGCGAAAGCTGATTCTCTTTCTCCTTTAATTAAACAAACAAAAGAAGCTGAATTGGGAGAAATACAACAACGTATACAAGCTTTTCAGCAGAACGCACAGCAAGAACTTTCAGCAAAAGAGGGCGAATTATTACAGCCAATTATTCAAAAGGCACGCAAAGCCATCAGCGAAGTTGCAGCTGAAAACGGATACATTTACATATTTGATCTTGGAACAGGAGTTGTGTTATATTTTTCTGAAGATAGTGAAGATATTTTACCTTTGGTAAAAGTAAAATTAGGAATGCAATAGAATTTTAAATATTTACAAAAGACCATCGCCTTGATGGTCTTTTGTTGTTTATACCCATTATGAATAATAACCCTATAGGCATATTTGATTCAGGAGTTGGCGGACTTACCATTTGGGATGAGCTAAGAAAGAACCTAGCAAATGAAAATTTTATATACCTTGCCGATAGTAAGAACTGCCCTTATGGAGAGAAATCACAAGAGGAGATTAGAAAATTAGCAAAAATAAATACTGATTTTCTACTTTCAAAAGGCTGCAAATTAATAATTATAGCTTGCAATACAGCCACAGCAGCTGCAATTGATGTTTTACGAGCAAACTATGCTGTTCCTTTCATTGGAATGGAACCAGCTATAAAACCCGCAGCACTAAATACTAAAACAGGTAGAATTGGGGTACTTGCGACTAAAGGAACTTTTAACGGCAAACTTTTCAAGGAAACCTCAGCCAAATACAGCAACGAAATTGAAACTTTCATTCAGGTTGGAGAGGGCTTAGTTGAACTAGTTGAAAAGAATGAAATAAATAGCCTTGAATCTAAAACACTTCTTAAAAAATACATTAGTCCAATGCTAGAAAAAGGAATAGATAAAATTGTACTTGGTTGCACGCATTATCCTTTTTTCATTAATGAAATTTCAAAAATAACCCCTTCAAATATTGAAATTATTAATCCTGCACCAGCCATAGCAAACAGAACTAAAAATATTTTGAAGGAAAATAATTTATCTTCAAATTATTCGGAGAAATCAACAGAGTTTTATACGAATGGCGATGTGACAATTATAGCCGAACTGGTTGAAGTGCTTTCTGGATTAAAACCAAGCATTAATAAGTTTATTAACTCTCCTTATACCAGCTAGCATACATTAAATAATTATTGGCAATCTTATTAATCATCTCTTTAGTCTGCTCTGGTTCAATATCCTTCACTTTTTTTGCAGGCACTCCCGCATAAACACTATTCGCTCCAACAATAGTATTACTCAGCACTAAAGCATTTGCAGCAATAATACTATTTTCTCCAATAACAGCATAATCCAGAATAGTAGCTCCTATACCTATTAAGCAATTATCTTTAATAGTAGCACCATGAATATTTACATTATGACCCAATGAAACATTATTACCAATCTCAATATGCGATTTCTGATATAATGTATGTAGTACTGAACCATCTTGAATATTAACCTTATTACCAATTCTAATTGAATTAACATCGCCACGCAAAACGGCATTAAACCAAATACTACAATCATCGCCAACCACTACATCACCAACAATAGTAGCATTTTCAGCTAAAAAACAATTTTCACCAAAAACAGGCGTAAAGCCACGAACCGATTTAATTAAAGCCATAAATAAATGATTGATTTTTAAATTATTAGTTCGATACTTTTTTGCAATATACTGATAGTTAAGAGCTGTCAAATATATCTTAAGCCATATACACCCCTAATAATCAACAATATATATTTCGCTTTGCCACCTGCCCGAACAAGTCAGGCGGGTTTGAGACTAAAAATATAGCAATCTAATATTAAAGAAGACTATCCCACCAAATATAAACGCAAACTTAGTGATTTATACAACAAAGAAAAATCTATTTTTCGTGTTTTTGAATAGCTTCAAATTCAGTATGTTCTACAATATAAACCAAACCTACGTAACCATATTTTGACTTACTTTGTTTAAATATTAAACATGCGTAAAAGCAACTACTAATAACTATGAGCAAAAAAGATAAAATAGTTGAAAAAGAACAGGTGGTAATTCGGTTTTCAGGAGATTCTGGAGATGGAATGCAATTAACGGGAACACAATTCTCAAACACCTCTGCATTATTTGGAAACGATGTATCTACTTTTCCTGATTACCCTGCTGAGATTAGAGCACCACAAGGTACTGTTGGTGGAGTTTCCGGTTTTCAACTTCACTTTGGACATTACGAAGTAAACACACCTGGCGATTATGCCGATGTACTTGTTGCAATGAATCCGGCAGCATTAAAAGCAAATCTTATATGGGTTAAAAGGGGAGGCACCATAATTATAAATGAGGATGCTTTTACTGAAAAGAATTTAGCTAGAGCAGGCTATGATTTTGATCCAATAAGGAAACACAAACGAGATTATCAATTTATTCCAGCTCCCATATCAACACTTACAAAAGGTTGTTTAAGTGATTTTGAGCTTGATAATAAAAGTATTTTGCGAACCAAAAATATGTTTGCATTAGGAATGGTCTACTGGTTATTTGACCGTCCGTTGAAATACACTGAGAAATTCTTAGAAGAAAAATTTGCAAAAAAACCAGTAATTGTCGAAGCTAACAAATTAGTGCTTCGCGCAGGTTTTAACTTTGCAGAAACTATTGAGGCATTACCAAGAAACTATAAAGTTGCACCTGCTAGAATTAAGCCCGGAACTTACCGCAATATTAGTGGAAATACTGCAACAGCATGGGGTTTAATTACTGCTGCTGAAAAAGCTGGCTTACCATTATTCTGTGGGTCATATCCCATTACACCTGCAACTGAAATTCTTCAGGAACTTGCAGCGCGCAAAGACATGGGTGTAAAAACATTCCAGGCTGAGGATGAAATTGCTGGCATTTGCACTGCCATAGGAGCAGCTTTTGCAGGTAATTTAGCATGTACAACAACATCGGGTCCAGGCTTAGCATTAAAAACTGAAGCAAGTGGTTTGGCTGTTATTACAGAATTACCATTGGTAATTGTTAACGTACAACGTGGCGGACCATCAACTGGTTTACCAACAAAAACAGAACAATCTGATTTACTACAAGCATTGCACGGTAGAAGTGGTGAAGCTCCATTAGTTGTTATTGCTGCAAGTACTCCATCTAATTGTTTTGATTATGCTTTTCAATCGGCACGTATAGCTGTTGAGCATATGACTCCTGTTATTTTATTAACCGATGGTTTTTTAGCAAACGGTTCAGAACCATGGAGATTACCTGCAGAGGAAGACTATCCTGAAATAAAAGTTCCTTTCGCAACTCCTGAAGACGAAAACTATTTACCATACAACAGAGATAAAGAAACATTAGTTCGCGAGTGGGCTATCCCTGGAATGAAAGGCTTAGAACACCGAATTGGTGGTTTAGAAAAAATGGATGGCTCTGGTAACGTTTCTTACGTTCCTGAGAACCATGAGTTAATGACGAAATACAGAGAGGATAAAATACAAAAAGTAGCCGACCGTTTACCTGAAATCAAAATTAAAGGCGACGAAGATGCTGATTTATTAGTTATAGGTTGGGGTGGAACATATGGTCACTTATATTCTGCTGTAAAAGAAATTAGAAAAGAAGGCAAAAAAGTAGCATTATTGCACTTTAATCACATATGGCCTCTTCCTAAAAATACCAATGAAATTTTGGCTAAATATGATAACAAGGTAGTTTGTGAATTAAACTTAGGTCAATTTGCTTATCACTTAAAAGTTAATGTACCAAATTTTGAATGCGAGAAATTCAACAAAATGCAAGGTCTGCCTTTTACTATTGTTGAACTAAAAGAAAAGTTTAATCAATTACTAGAGAAGAAATAATCATGGATCAAAAAACAGTAAAACTTACAGCAAAAGATTACAAAAGTGATCAGGAAGTTCGTTGGTGTCCAGGATGTGGAGACTTTGCCATAATGAATTCGATTCAAAAAGCTATGGCTGAATTAGACTGTCCAAAAGAGAATGTTGCGGTTATTTCAGGTATTGGTTGTTCATCGCGTTTTCCATATTATATGAATACCTATGGTTTTCATACAATTCATGGTAGAGCCGCTGCAATTGCTTCAGGTGTAAAAACAGCAAACCCTGACTTATGCGTATGGCAAATTTCAGGCGATGGTGATGCTATGGCTATTGGAGGAAACCACTTTATTCATACTATACGTAGGAATATTGATCTTAATATGATAATATTCAATAACGAAATTTATGGATTAACTAAAGGGCAATACTCTCCTACTTCACCTTTTGGGGCAGTAACAAAATCATCACCCTTTGGCACTGTTGAACAACCTTTTCACCCTGGCGAGTTAGTTATTGGTGCACAAGGAAAATTCTTTGCTCGTAGCATTGATTATAATGTAAAATTATCGACAGAAATTTTCTTGGAAGCTGCACGTCACAAAGGAACATCGGTAGTTGAAGTGTTACAAAACTGCGTTATTTATAACGATGCCTGCCATGCTATGCTCTCCGACAAAGAAGAAAAAGATAACAGAACTATTATATTGCGCCATGGTGAGCCAATGATATTTGGTAAAGAAAAGGATATGGGTCTTATTTTAGATGGCTTAAAATTACGTGTTGTTAAATTAACTCCTGGTGGCTTTACTAAGGATGATATTTTGGTTCACGATGCACATGAAAATAATCCTGGTATTCATACTATGTTGGCTAATATGCGCTATCCTGATTACCCTGTTGCATTAGGTGTAATTAGAGATGTTACAGCGGTTACATACGACCAGAGCGTTGTAAACCAGATTCAAAAGGTTCAACAATCAGCTAGGTTTACAAAAATGCAAGATTTACTTTATAGTGGTAATACTTGGGAAATTAAAGAAGATAAATAAAAAAAATAAAAATTTGTTAGAAAACCGCTTTGAAAGAGGCGGTTTTTTTTGCTTCTAGCAATTGTCTGCTAACTTGGTTGGGCATAGCATGTGTAAAATTAATTTGGATAGTAGCACAAATTACACTTAATTTGCGACCTTATTTAACTAAATTTTAACTTATTATGAAAAATCATTTTTTCAACCACACTTGTGTGTGTGTTAACTCTTTTCAGTTGTGAAAAGAATGACGATCAAAAATCAGAACTAAATAATTCACAAAATCGTTCCTCTTCAATTAGTTTAGAAGATAACAGAATTGTATTCAATACTGTTGAAGATTATGAGAATATAATGCAAGACGCCTTCGATACTGGCGCAGTTCCTGAAATTCTTTCAGGAATAAAAACTGAACTTAAAAGTTGTAGTTTATCTGAAGATGATAACTACGATGATTTCCTTTTGACAATTCTTAACTCTGATAATGTTGTTCAAATTGGAGAGTGGTTATATAAAGTTGACATGGAAAATAAACAAGTTAGTGTTCTAAATTCAAAATATCCTGAGCTATATACAGAATTATTGAATAATATTGAAAACGAGTTAATATACAATTACAGCACAGATGATGATGTTATTGACCTTGTTGAAAATGGTGTTTTTGGGGATACGCAATTAAAAAGTACTAAAGGATGGTTTTGCAAGGCTGGTAAGGCTGCATCATATACAAAAACAACCTGGATTGACGATTTTGATATGGAATTTAAACTTCATTACACAAGAGCTGGTATATATTTTGCACTATATGCAAAAGTTAAAGAGAGCTCATCACCATTTCACAAACCAATATCAGGCGCTGGAGTTGTTAATCTTGAATACATTATTAAAGCAAGGTGCAAGGATTTTAACAGAGGCCCTAGAAGTTTTGAATTTTATTTTACTAAAGATGGGCTTATTGCTGAAAGTAAAAAGTACTATATGTACCGAAGAACTAGGCAGGCTGAATATTATGGAGTATTGCTTAAAGCAAAAGCAAGAAGAGGAGCTGGAAAATATTTATCTGAATGGAAGAATCCTAGCCCAGCTAGAATAGTAATACGATCAAACTATTAATAAACAAACATAATATTAGGAGTTTAACGTACCCTTAATTAAATGGCTATGTTAAACTCCTTATTCAATCATTAATATAAAATACACAATGCCTAAAAAAGGTTTAATAAAAATAATCAATATAATTTTTATTTCATTCATTACATTAAGCTCATGCTACCATCTTACTCCGGTAGATCTTAATAATTCAGCTGAGTACAACACACTGGTAATTAATGGACTATTAAACCCCAATGATTCAATTAATTTATTCTTGCATAAAGTAAATTCAATGGAAGAAATTGGCTTTTCGCCTATTTCTGATGCAAGTATTATGCTGTTTGAGGATAATACCTACTTATGTGATTTAGATCCAGATTCAACAGGGAATTATAAATCAGACTTTATTCCACAATACGGTAAAGAATATCAAATTGAAATTGAGCATGAACAATATGAATCTCTTAGTGCAGAAACACATTTACCATTTCCAGTATTAGTTGATTCTACTCTATTTAAAAAAAATGCTGGAACTTCTTTTTTGGGAGATAACTACTCTGAAACTACTATTTATTTTACCGACCCTCCGAATGAAGTAAACTATTATGAAATAATTGTTTTCTGCACATGGCAAGATTGGTTAACTAAAGATGTAGCTTATGATAATGATATTTACTTTCCTTATACAATGACAGATCCAGTTTTGTCAAATTCAGGATGTTTAGACAACAACTCTAATTTCGCATATTTCAGTGACGAATTAATTGATGGACAAAGCTATAGTTTAAATATACATACATTAATGAATACAGCTATGATGAGTAGCAATTTTCAATATTTTGTATGTTTTAAATCCGTTACCAAGGAAATGTACTTATACCATAAAAGCATGACTAACCATCTGTATCATCAAAGTGGCTTAGCATTAGAATTCTTAATTATAGACCCAGGTAATCCTGTAAATATGTATAGCAATATTGAAGGTGGTTTAGGCATATTTGCTGGTTATCATGACCAACTTATTGAAATAGAAATATAAGTGCTCAACTTATTGATACAACTATTTTACACATATACATAAAGTGCCTAAAAACTAATGCTGCAATAACAAACACCACATGATTAAAAAATTAACAATACTACTTTTACTAATACAACTAACATTAGTCATTAAAACTAATGCTCATAAAATTTATGGTTTTATTAGCGATGCAAAAACTGGAGAAAAGCTTATAGGAGCTGTACTATATCTTCCTGAAACAAAACAAGGAGTAACATCAAATGCCTTTGGATATTATAGTTTAGTTGTGCCGGAATCATTTAATGTACATATTAGCTATATTGGATATAAACCCCTTAATTTGAATCTAAAAATTAATAAGGATAGTACGTTCAATTTTACATTACAACCTGGAATTGCAATTAATGAAGTTACAATTACTGATTCTCGATTAAAAGGATTGCATAAGCAAGTACAGATGAGTACGAATAGTATTGAAATGCAGAGCATTAAGCGCATGCCAAACTTTTTTGGAGAAACTAATATATTAAAAACCTATCAATCAATGCCTGGGGTAACGCAAGGTACTGAAACAAGTAGCGCTTTACATGTTCGTGGAGGAAGCCCAGACCAAAACCGAATAATTCTTGATGATGCACCTTTATACTATATTAATCATTATGGTGGATTTTTTTCCATATTTAATGATGATGCAATAAAAAACTCTACATTAATTACCGGTGGGTTTCCAGCAAAATATGGGGGGCGACTATCATCTATACTCGATATTAGAATGAATGATGGAAACAAAAATAAGTTTTCAGGTAATGTGTCGGTTGGTATTCTAGCTTCAAAAGTTATGATTGAAGGTCCTGTTTCAAAAAACATTACTTGTATGATATCGGCACGAATTACATTGGTTGATAAATTTATGAGTTTGATTCAAAACCTAAATAACAGTCCGCAGTTTGGTTTTGGCTTTTATGATATAAATGCAAAAACAAATATCCATATTAATCAAAAAAACAGAATTCTTATATCCTATTATAAAGGAGATGATGTCTATTTTTCCAAAAATAAAGAAGAAGGTAATGAGTCAAGCAATGCTTATAATTGGGGAAACCATATGGCTACAATAAGACTAAATCATATTTTTTCTGCAAATCTTTTTGGAAACATAAGTGCTATTTATACACAATATAGATTTGGTTTTAATACTGAATATAATGATGAGAAAACAGATTACGAAACCAATTACAACTCAAAAATCAGCGATTTAATATTAAAGCTAAATTTAGATTATTACTTGAATAATTCTTTAAAAATAAGTTTTGGCGGGACATTAACTGAACATTCCTATATGCCAGGGACTTATAATACTGAGTATAGTAGCTTGGGAATTGACAACACAAATTTTGAAGATTTTAGCAATATCAATTACAAAGGTTATGAAGGAAACGGATATTTTGAAATTGAACATGATATAATAGAAAAATTGAGCTTTGTTGCAGGTATTCATAGTTCTGTTTTTAATGCATACAATACAACCTATAATTCTATAGAACCTCGTTTATCCTTAAAGTATGCTATTAATAATTTATCGTCATTAAAAGGATCGTTTTGCACAATGAAACAATACCAACATTTACTATCATATCCTGGTGGCGGTATGCCTACCGACCTTTGGGTTTCAGCAACTAATGAAGTTAAACCTCAAGTATCGAGAATTGCTGCGATTGGGTTTGCAAAAACATTAACATCTATAGCCTGTGAATTAAGCTCTGAGATTTATTATAAAGATATGGATAACCTCATTGAATATTCTGAGGGAGTATCATTTTACTCAGGTGATAATTGGCAAAATAAAATAGAAAAAGAAGGTTGGGGAAATTCATACGGCTTCGAATTACTTTTCAAGAAAAATAAGGGAAAAACCACGGGTTGGATATCTTATTGTTTATCAAAAACAAACAGGCAATTTGAAAATATAAATTACGGAAATAAATATCCATATAAATATGATAGAACACATAATATTAGCCTTGTTTTAATGCATAAAATAAGTGAAAAAATTGATATATCAGCCACTTGGTTTTATTATACCGGTGAAGCCTTAACTTTAGGTTCAGGGAGTTATCCTACAATGGCTTACCCGAGCTATTCCTCAAATATACCTAGCAATCCGAGCCTAGGAGAACCTGCATTTGTATACAAAGGCCGAAATTCAATAAAAGGGGAGCCTACCCATAGATTAGACCTTGGAATAAACTACACAAAAGAAAAAAAGAGGGGTGTCAGTACTTGGAATATAAGCGTATATAATGCTTATGCACGGAAGAATCCTAGTTATTACAACTATATAACAGAAAATGGTAAAACCACATTGAATAAAGTTTCAGAATATATGTTTTTACCCTCTATTAATTACTCGTTTAAGTTTTAAGCTTTTTCTTTTTAGCAGCAGGGAATAATACGTTATTTAGAATTAACCTGTATCCTGGTGAATTAGGATGCAAATCAAGATCGGTTGGTTTATCGCCAACAAAATGCCTGTAATCTTCGGGGTCGTGTCCTCCGTAGAAAGTCCATGTACCCTTACCAAATTCTCCATGAATATATCTTGCCTCACCTGCAACTTTATTATCACCCAAAATTAATACCTCCGATTTAATTAGCGATTTTTTATAAGCCGTTGTTTGCCCCATAAAACCCTTAATTATAGATTCATGATTTTGGCATAGCATTGTTGGCACAGGATCCCATTTTGCTGAAAATTCAAATAAGGTAAAGAAGTCTTGTTGTTCACTAATCTTACGTGAAGTTGTTGCATCTATATCTGAAAATTCATATTCATAGGGGTTTTTACTTAAAGTAAAATCTTTAAAGGCAAAAGTATTTTCATAATTCAATTTATCTTGCATACCAGCATCAGCATGATCGCCATCAAACATTGACTCAATAATATCTACATGCGAAGCTGCTAAAGCTATGTCATATGAGTCAGTAGCAGAACACATAGCAAATAAAAACCCTCCGTTTTTTACATAATTTTGAATAGTTTGTGCTACGTAAAGTTTTAAATCGGACACTTTAGCGAAACCCAATTTCAAAGCACTTGCCTCAGAATTATGTACTTGCGAACGATACCAAGCCATATTTTGATATGCTGCATAAAATTTACCATACTGTCCTGTAAAATCTTCATGATGCAAATGCAGCCAATCATATTTTGCCAAATCGCCATTCACAACTTCTGCATCGTAAACAATATCGTAAGGTATTTCTGCATATGTCAAAACCATGGTTACTGCATCGTCCCATGGTAATTTATCCTTAGGAGAATAAACGGCCATTTTTGGTGCTTTCTCAAGCTTTAAGGCATCCATATTAACTTCGTCAAGAGCTATCTCAGATAAAATATTTTGAGCTTTAATATCGGCTATAGTTTCATAACTAACACCACGTACAACACATTCAGTCTCAACATCATTATTATACTGTATTAAAAAACTACCTCCTCGGTAATTTAGTAACCATTGAGCCTCAAGCTTATTTTGAAGAACCCAAAAAGTTATTCCGTAAGCTTTTAAATGATTTTTTTGCTTCTCATCCATTGGGATTAATAAATATGCCGCATTACTCACTTGTATTAGTGAAAACATAATAAGCATACTGACAATAACTTTTTTCATAATTCAAATTTAGAAAGGAGCATCGTTAGATTCTTCGAAACCACTATTTATTTCTAGACCTGCCTGATCAGGAACAACAAAATTGCTTGTTTTTTCACCACTTAACGGAGAATCCTCTACGTTCATTTTCGATGCAAAAGTCACGCCACTATTCTCATCCCCTACTGCAAATGTATCTTCCACATCGCAAAAACGAGTAGTTTCTTTTTTAAAGCGTAAACGAACATCGCCTGTGGAGCCACTACGATGCTTTGCCACAATAATCTCGGCTAAGCCTATTAACGAATTACCCAAAGTATCTTCGTTTATTCCAAAATATTCAGGTCGGTGAATAAACATAACCATATCGGCATCTTGCTCAATTGCACCCGATTCGCGAAGGTCGGACAGCTGTGGTCTTTTATCACCCGCACGCATTTCAACAGAACGGTTAAGCTGTGAAAGTGCAATTATAGGCACGCTCAATTCCTTGGCAATAGCTTTTAAAGAGCGTGAAATAGAACTTACCTCCTGCTCTCTACTAGCCATTCCACCAGCTGTCATTAATTGCAAATAATCGATAATAATTAGCTCTATTTTATGCTGCATTACCAATCGTCTTGCTTTTGCTCTAAATTCAAATATAGAAAGTGCAGGCGTATCATCAATAAAAATTGGAGCTTCTTCCAAATTTCTTATTTTATGCTCTAGCTGTTGCCACTCCCAATCTTCTAATTGTCCCTTTTTTAATTTCTCACCAGGAATTTCTGATTCGCTTGATATTAAACGATTAACTAGCTGCACGCTTGCCATTTCCAGAGAAAATATAGCAACAGGTCTTTTATGATCTACTGCTGTATTTCTAGCCATAGATAACACAAATGCTGTTTTACCCATTGCCGGACGAGCAGCAATAATTAAAAGGTCGGAAGGTTGCCAACCATTAGTCATTCTATCAAGTTCAGTAAAGCCACTTGGAACACCGCTCAATCCTTCGGGATTCTTACCTGCCTCTTCAATCTTAAGCATAGCCTCACGTAAAACAGCATCCACTCTAGCTACTTCTTTTTTAATATTTCCTTCGGCTATTTGAAACAGATCTTGCTCTGCCTGATCAAGCATGTCGGAAACATCTTCGGCCTCTTCGAATGCACGACGTTGTATATCGGAACCAACTTTAATTAATTCGCGTTGAATAAATTTCTGAGATATTATTCGCGAATGATACTCCAAGTGAGCTGTTGATGCAACTTTATTGGTTAATTGTGCAAGATAAAATGCACCACCAACATCTTCTATATCGCCATTAATTTTTAATTGCTGATCTACGGTATGAATATCAATAGGCTTATGCTCCAGTGAAAGGTCTAAAATTGCTTTATATATTTTGTTATGTGCATTGCTATAAAAAGCCTCTACTTTCAAAATATCCACTACAGTATGTATTGCATCTTTTTCAAGCATTAGTGCACCAAGAACAGCCTCTTCAAACTCCACCACTGATGGGGGTGTTTTTCCATATTCTTCGTTCAGCTTCTGAAGTGCCGACTTGTTATTGTTATTAAAATTCCGTTTTTCAGCCATTGTTTTTTATATTGAGGGTCAAATTTAGGAAAAGAAAATCAGCATTCCATTTTATAAGGTTTCATATTTATAAAATGTTCTTGACACATTTATTAACAAGCCATCTATAATTAGAGCTTATTAATTGGTGTCTCTTTGGAAACACCAAACACTGCGTTACTCTCGCCTTAATTATTAATCATTTGCAAAAGCAAACTCCTAATAATCAAGACTTCGAAAGCCTTGTCTTTGTCGTTTCCAAAGAAGCCACTTAAAAAACAAGTAGTTTTCAAAGAGACATTAATTATGACACTATAGCCCTTTACAACAATTTTGTTAACAATTATTAAAACTCATTTATTTTTGTACAGCTAATTTTATTAATTTCGACAAAACTTCAATTATGATACTTTTTCCGAATGCCAAAATTAACATTGGCTTAAATATTACTAAAAAGCGCAACGATGGTTTTCATGAGCTAGAAACACTAATGTATCCTATTGCACTTACTGATGTATTAGAAATTTCAATAGCTACAAAGCATCAAGAGCAAAAAATTATAATTACAACTAGTGGGATAAAAATAGACAGCAAAGAAGAAGATAATTTAATATACAAGGCCTACCAACTACTGAATGCCGATTTTAATTTAGCTTCTGTTAAAGTACATTTACATAAAGCTATTCCAATGGGAGCAGGCTTGGGAGGTGGTTCAGCCGATGCATCGTTTATGCTAAAAGGACTAAACGATATGTTTAGTTTGAATTTAAGTAATGAAAGTTTAGAGGAATATGCTTCTGAATTAGGTTCCGACTGTGCATTCTTTATTAAAAACAAACCAGCTTATGCTACAGGCAGAGGAGAACTTTTGCAAGAGCTTGATCTTAATATGAAAGGCTTGCATTTGTTGGTAGTTATACCAAACGAGCATATTAGCACAAAAGATGCCTATAGCCAGATTTGCCCAAAAGAATCGAAAAACTCTTTAGTTGATTCACTTAAATTACCGATAGATAAATGGAGTAATCTAATTAAAAACGATTTTGAAGATTCTGTTTTTAATCAGAAACCAAAAATTGAATTAGTAAAAAACATGCTGAACGAAGCCGGAGCAGTATATTCATCACTATCGGGAAGTGGTTCTGCTGTTTATGGCATATTTAAACAAAAGCCAGATATAAAAAACTTACTACAAAGCGATTATTTTACTTGGTTTACAGAGTTGCAATAAAAAAGTGGCTGAAGTTATAGCTGCGGTTTAAAGTATTTTGAATGCCTGGAGTACTTAAAGTAACCTTAAATCCGCAATACCTGCCTCGTTTTTTTTTCGGGGTCGCAGTACGATTGTGTTGCAAATGAGAATTTTACCCAAATTGAGCGATTCGCTATCGCTAATTCACTCAAACGACTGAGCACTTGTACGTTTTAACAAATCTTCGTTACACTTGATTTGTAAATAACTTAAATTGCTAGGTCGGCCTGCCTGAATAAGTCAGGCGGGGGTTATACCTAAGTAAAGCGCTATTTTGCTGTGCTCGAATCACTCAACTTAGGTTTTAATAAGTTTTAGTATCTTATAAATCAGCGAAGTTGCACCACGACTATTGCTTAGTTTACAGGATATTACATATTTTACTTGCGGATATAAAATTTAATAAGGCGAGGGCTTGGCTGTGCTTTAATATATATACAAAACTTAATAAGGCATTGCTTATATTATAAAAGCCAAACCCTGACAAGGGGTAAAACCGATAAATGAAGATCACTTTATATTCTGAATTACAAATTCTTTATTCTCTTCTCTAAAAATTGCATAATACCCCTTTATTCAATAACTTAGTAAGCATATTCTAAAATCGTAAAATCATGGCAAAAAAAAAATTCAGAGGAACCATTGCTATTTTAACTGGTGGTGGTGATGTACCTGGTTTGAATCCGGCAATTCGTGCTATTACTATTCGCGCCATACGCGAAGGTTATAAAGTATTAGGATTTAGAAGAGGCTGGGCAGGTCCAGTGAATATTATCCGCGATAAAAAAGCGGACAACTCCACTTTCGTAATTGAATTAACCGAAGATATTGTAAACAAAGCTGGAAGAACAGGTGGCACTTTTCTACACACTTCGCGAACTCGCCCTAGCCATATTAAAAAAAGCGAAGTGCCCGACCATCTTAAAGATTATTATATTGAGGATACAAACGACTTAACAGCTGAAGTATTAAAGAATTTTGATTATTTAGGAATTGATTACCTTATCCCTATTGGAGGTGACGATACTTTAAGCTATGGTGTAAGATTATATACTGAAGGTGTTAAAGTTGTGGCCATTCCCAAAACCATGGATAACGATGTGCCAGGAACAGATTACTGCATTGGCTTTAGCACCTGCGTTACTCGTACAATAGAATTGGTAAATACACTACGAACATCGGCAGGTTCGCATGAACGTTTGTTGGTTGTGGAGGTTTTTGGAAGATACGCTGGCTATACAGCACTTTTACCAACTATGGCCGGAGCAGCAAACCGCTGCGTTATACCAGAGCATAAATTTGATATTGAACGCTTAACGGAACTCATGGTAGAGGATAGAAATGCTAACCCTAGTAAATATGCCGTGGCTTTAGTTTCGGAAGGAGCTACCTTTGAGGGAATGGAAGAAATGACTTTCTCTAATGGCGAAAAAGATGCCTATGGTCATAAAAAATTAGGCGGAATTGGTCAACTGGTTGCTGCTAGAATGAAAGAGTTAACGCCAAAATTTAACAATGGTCGTTCCATAAACTTTATTCAACAAAACTTAGGATACATGGTACGTGGTGGTAATCCCGATGCAATGGACTCAATAGTTCCAATGGCATATGGAAATTTAGCACTAGACCTTATTATGAAAGGCATACATGGTAGATTAGTAATTCTTAGAAATGGACGCTACGATAATGCTCCACTAGAAGTGGTTACCTCCACAAAAAAAATGATTGATATTAGCACTTTTTACAATATTGATAGATTAAGACCATCGTATAACACATTTGAAATGAAGCCAACATTTATTATGACGGGACAGTAGAAAGAAGTAACTAGAGTTTGGAGTACTTAGAGTGCCTAGATATAAAAAAAGGAGAACGGAAAAAACGGAAACAGGAGACAGGAAAAATCTTAGTGTCTTTGTGCCTTGGTGGTTAAAAACAGATTGAAAAAGATTGAAGGGGAAAAGATTGAGGCAGATTGAAAAGAAAGAGATTGAAAAGAACATAATTCGTGATTTCATGGCATAATAGTAAGAAGAAGTTTAGAGCAACTGAAGTTAAACTTAAAGTACCTAGAGTTTTAAAAAGAAAAAAATGGTATTGCTAATTTCGTGGGTAGAGGAGTCAGAATTGAAAAGACTAACCCTAACCCTGCTTGCGAAATAAGTTATACTTGAGTTTTTTAAACTTTATCTATGCGTAAAATATTATTTATAAATTCTCGAACTTATTTATGAATTACCCTAGATGAGATTTGTGTTCTATAAAAAGAGAGCTGCCGGTCGGCAGCTCTTTTTGATAGTTGTTTTTGATAGTATATTAATACCTATCTCTTGGTGTGTAATGAGTATGTAGTAGTTTGTGTGATTTTTCACCAAGTGGCTTTCCTAAAAACTCCTCGTACAACTGAGCAACTTCCGGATTCTCATGTGATTTTCTAATTGGTTTATCTTTATCTTCATCATAAATAGCCTTCATACGCTTAGCCCTAATTTCAGGACTAGTTGGTATAGGCTGACCTCCGCCACCTAGGCATCCACCAGGACAAGCCATTACTTCAACAAAATGATACTCTGCTTTTTTCGCCTTAATATCTGTAAGTAATTGATGTGCATTCTCTAAACCATGTGCAATAGCACATTTCAATTCAACACCATCTAAAAATTTCCAATCATCCACAGGATTTTCAATTAGAACAGAAGCCTCTTTAATACCTTTCATGCCACGAACCGGTATGATTTCAAGGTTTTTGAATGGAACTTCGCGACCAGTAACAAGCTCGTAAGCAGTACGTAAAGCAGCCTCCATAACACCACCGGTTGAACCAAAAATTACGGCTGCACCCGAGGAGTTACCCATTAACTTATCAAATTTCTCATCATCTAAATTATTAAATTCGATACCGGCTTGCTTAATCATTATTGCCAATTCACGAGTTGTCAATACATAGTCAACATCTTTGTAACCACTATCTCGCATTTCAGGTCTGTCTGCTTCATATTTTTTTGCAGTACAAGGCATAATTGAAACAGAAACAATTTTATCGCTTTCAATACCTCTACTTTGAGCATAGTATGTTTTAGCCAAAGCACCAAACATTTGTTGCGGCGATTTACAAGTCGATAAATTATCTAAATACTCTGGGAAAGAGTGCTCAATAAATTTAATCCACCCAGGAGAACAAGAAGTAAACATAGGTAATTGAACACCGTTCTCTTTACCAACTATTGATTTTTTCAAGCGAGTAAGTAACTCAGTACCTTCTTCTAAAATAGTAAGGTCGGCCGTAAAATCCGTATCTAAAACAGAGTTAAAACCTAAGCGTTTTAATGCAGAAACCATTTTACCAGTAACGCGGCTACCATAAGAATCAAACTCTTCGCCTAATCCTACACGAACAGCAGGAGCAGTTTGCACTACAACATGCAAATCAGGATCAGCTAATGCATCCCAAACTTCCTCAATATAATTACGCTCAACCAATGCACCAGTAGGGCAATGTATAATACACTGACCACAATTTGAACATACCACTTCGTTCATTGGTTTATCAAAAAACGAAGATATTTTCATATGGTCGCCTTTGTGAGCAACACTGAGTGCCGATAAATGCTGAATTTCAGAACAGGTTCTTACGCAACGCTGACAGCGAATACATTTACTATCATCCTTTACTAAGGAAGGCGATAAAGTATCAATCTGATAGTTTTTGCTTGGTACAAGATCGATAAAATCAGAATTTGTTATTTTATATTCTGAGGAAAGCTCTTGAAGTTCACAGTTACCATTTTTGTAACACTTAGTACAATCGGCATTATGTTCTGATAAAAGCAGCTCAATAATATGCTTTCTTGAATTCCGAACGATTAAACTATTTGTTTCAATCTCCATTCCTTCGTGAACAGGATTAGCACATGCAGCTAATAGTTTTTTACTTCCAACTTGCTCCACTACACAAACCCTGCAATTACCCGCTACGCATAGGTCTTTATGATAACATAAGGTTGGTATTTTAATATTAAGTTTCTCTGCTGCTTCAAGTATTGTTTTGTCCTCTTCAATACTTACAGCAATTCCATTTATTGTAAGATTTATAATTTTTGCCATAATAATTATTTTTGTGTTAAAAATTTGTCCGTTAATTAGTAAATCATTTCTTCGCGGAAATTCTCTACAATTGACTGAAACGAATTGGCAACCGATTGTCCTAAACCACATTTAGCGGTAAACTTCATAGTATCAGTTAATTTTAATAACTTATCTAAATAAGCTGTAGGCTTATCGCCTCGCTTAACAGCGTCAACACCTTTAACCAATTGCTGACAACCTACACGACAAGGCGTACACTGACCACAAGATTCCTCTTGGAAAAAATCAAGGTAATTATTTAACACATTATACATTGAGCGCGAGCTATTATAAATCATCATAGAACCACCAGTAGGTAAGGATATTCCAGTTAATTTTCCTTGGTAACCAATAGCTGTTTCTTTAAATCGTTTTCTAGGTACTAAAAAGCCCGATGCTCCACCTACCTGAACCGCTTTTGTATCTCCATCGCCAAAATCATCTACAAAATCCTGAACAGTCATACCTAATTCAAGTTCGTAAATTCCTGGAG
Source organism: Salinivirgaceae bacterium (assembly GCA_030620515.1). Taxonomy (GTDB): domain Bacteria; phylum Bacteroidota; class Bacteroidia; order Bacteroidales; family SZUA-534; genus JAUXEM01. The sequence goes on along the minus strand of JAUXEM010000029.1, from coordinate 6,155 downwards.
TTGGCGTATCACCCGAAACAGAAAATAGTTTCGATCCTCTAGAATCTTGCACGCCTAAGTCGCGAAATTTTCTTGGACCATATTTAAAAATAGTAAAGGTGTGGGCTAATGTTTCCACATTATTTATTACTGTTGGACAACCTCTATAACCTTTTACAGTAGGAAATGGCGGCTTATTTCTAGGTTCTCCACGTCTACCTTCCATTGATTCCATAAGGGCACTTTCTTCACCACAAATATACGCACCACTGCCCATAAATATTTTAACATTGAATTTCAAACCTAGTTCACTACATGCAGAATGAAATTTATCAAGTTCTTGATTCAACAAAGGAACAAGAAATTTATATTCACCTCTTAAATAAATGAATCCTTCTTTTGCTCCAGTTATTTTAGCACATACAGCCATTCCTGCAAGAACTTTATACGAAACCTGTGTAAGAATTTCTCTATCTTTAAAAGTTCCTGGTTCGCCCTCATCGGCATTACAAATTATATACTTATTTTTTGCTTTCTCTTCAGCAGTTAGTTTCCATTTTAATCCCGTTGGAAAACCTGCACCACCTCTACCTTTAAGACCTGAACTAATCATATCTTCAATGATTTCTTCGTTTGGTCTTGCTAAAGTCTGCTTTAATATATCTCTAAAATCCTCATCATTTGCAAATATGAGGTCCATTCGTCTGAGTTGTTTTTTTCCCATTGTATTTACTTATTAGTTAATTTAATACCAGAAATTAAGCCTAAGCTTCTCGTTTTCTATAATCCTCAATTATTTGACGTACCATTTCTGGGGTAAGTTCTGTATAAACATCGTCGTTAATGAGCATAGCTGGAGCTTTGTGGCACCAACCCAGACAGTTGGTTTCTAATATTGAAAACTTTTTATCGGGAGTAGTTTCTCCTAAATTTATTTTCAATGTATCTTCTAATGCAAGTAATATTTGATTTTTACCCTTCATTGCACAGGTAATAGTCTTACAAACCCTTATTACATACTTTCCTCGTTTCTCCGTATCCAAAAAAGAATAAAACGATGCTGTACCATAAACCTCGGCAGTTGAGATATCAAGCTCTTTAGCTACCTCAATCATTGCGTATTCAGAAATGAATCGATCTTTCTCAATTATTCCCTGTAAAATTGGGAGTAAACTTTCACGACTCCGCCCGTGAGATTGGGCAAGATCCTTAACTAATGTTTGAATTTCTGTCATTTATTATCCTCCTATATTTTATGTTGTGTAAATTGTTTTTTATTCATTGTTAAATGATTAATTATTCTGCTATATAAATTTATGTTATTAACAACCTATTTATCATGACTTTTGACATGTTTTTATGTGATTAGCAGCATTATTTTAATTGTAGTTTTATTTGCTTGCTAAAAGTATAGTATTCGGGAAGCCTTCAATACCAAAAGGAAAATGAATGATAATGAAAATTTATTATAGTTTTCTAAAAGAGGCTTTTACCAAAATGCAAAATTCTTAAAACTAGATTTTACTAATCATTTATAAAAATCAGCAGTAAAACATGTATTAAAAACAAGGTTTATTTAGTGGAATTACGAAGTAAAAACGGCTTAACAAGTTGAATATTTTTACTAACAGAAGACAGACAAGCAGTAAACAAAAAAAAGCGCCCTCATCAAGGCGCTTTCACTATATCAAAAATTAATTGTTAGTCTATTTCTTTTCCTTTTTAATTGCTTGTGGGTTTTGCTTTGACTCTTTTACCAATGTCATTTCGTTAACCAAATGTTTTGCACCTGCATATTTATCTATAATAAACAATATATACCTTGCATCTAATGTAATATTCCTACACATTTCAGGATCGTACATTAAATCGCTCATGGTACCCTCCCAATTACGATCGAAATTTATGCCAATTAAATGCCCATCTGCATTTAACACGGGGCTACCTGAATTTCCGCCAGTTGTATGATTCGAAGCTGTAAAACAAACCGGCATTGTACCGTCTGAATTAGCATATTCACCAAAGTTTTTAGACTTATATAAGTCACGCAAGCGTTGTGGAACATCATAATCAAAAATGTCAGGATTATCTTTCTCCATTATTCCTTGTAAAGTGGTAAAACATTTGTATTCTACAGCATCGCTAGGAATATAATTATCTACTTTTCCGTAGGCAATTCGGAATGTTGAGTTTGCATCAGGAAAATATATTTTATCGGAATTTAACTCACGTATTCCTTTAACATAGGTCTTATGCAAATTGCTAATATCTTGTTTTATACTAACTAAGTATGGACTAACGCTATTGTGGTAAACATACATGCTTTCAATAAAAAGCTTCATTACAGGGTCTGATGATAGTTTCTTATTTTTAGATACTGAATAGTTATTTAAAAAGTTATTTAGTTTTTCAGGATTATTAAACATGCTTTTCTCAAAAAGATTAATAAAACAGGCTTCGTAATCTCCTTTATATTTTTTATCAATGGCACTGAACGATTTTGGGTGATATTTAGCATCTACATCGTTATAGTAGAAGGACAACAAAGCAACAAACAACTTTTTGTCAGTTGGTCTGTGATAATCTTTGAAAAAATTCTTGGTCTTTTTTGTTAAATCGTCAATCTTCATCTCTACATCCTCATTGTTCGATTCTTTTTTATACTCAAACAAATCGCTATAACTACCTGCTAAATCAATTAATTCAGTGCCCAAAATTGACTCATTAAAATAGGCGTAAACAAACTGATATTCATTTAATTGACCATATAAATCCTCATAATTATTAAAAATGTCTCCATATTCTTTTATTCTTTCTTCATTTTGATTTACCCAGTCGGTAAATAATTTTTCTTGTTCTTGCTTTTTCTCTATGGCATTCAACCTAACCAAACCTTTGTTTTCACCAATTCTTTTTTTCCAACCATTGGCTTTATGTGCAACTTTTGATGAGTACTGGATACGGACTTCAGGAGAGGTCAACATACCTGTCTTCATTATATTAATAACCTCTGTTCTTATTTTTATACGCGCTGGATTTGTAACATTTGCTCGTAAATTTATAGCGAAAGATGGTAAATACTCTTCCGTTGTTCCTGGATAACCCATTACCATAGTAAAGTCATCTTTCTTTATTTCGTCTATAGCAATTGGCAAATGCATTAATGGCTTATATGGTATATTTTCATCATTATAATCGGCAGGTTCATTGTCTTTATTGGCATATATACGGAACATACTAAAATCGCCCGTATGGCGCGGCCACATCCAGTTGTCAGTATCACCACCAAACTTACCAATGGCAGATGGCGGTGCTCCTACTAAGCGAATATCTCGAAAAATTTCATAAACAGATAAGTAGTATTCGTTGCCTGCAAAGAAAGGCTTAACCTTAGCTAGGTAATGAGTTTCCTTAATAGCATCCTCTTCAATTATTGCAATGTTTGATTGAATAACTGAATCGCGAATATAGGCATCAGCACCATCAGGTATATTTACTAAAACTTTGGCTGTAACATCTTCCATACGTTTCAACAAACACATTCCAATGCCTTCATTTGTTAATTCCTCATTTTTATTCATTGCCCAAAAACCATCTTTAAGCAAATTATTTTCTACCGTACTGTGTTTTTGAATAGCTCCAAAACCACAATGATGGTTGGTTAATACTAATCCTTCAGGCGAAACAATTTCACCAGTACAAAAATGACGAAAAGGTTTACTTAACCTAACCAGGCCAACAATGGCATCTTTTAAACTTGCTTTGTTAATGTCGTAAATATCTTCGGCACTAAGCTTAAATCCTTCTGCCTGCATTTGTTCAATATTATACTTTTTAAGCATTATAGGCAGCCACATGCCCTCAACAGCATTAGCTGCATTAACTACAAATGCAACAATTACTACTAAAATAATTCCTTTTCTTAACATATCTATAACTTTAATACTATCCACACATTAGGGACATTTATTTAATTTCAAATAACTATTTTATTTTTTTTAATTCGTCGTAAAGTTTTTGAATAGGTAAACCCATTACATTAAAATACGAACCATTAATTCGCTCAATACCTACATAACCTATCCACTCTTGTATACCATAAGAACCTGCTTTGTCATATGGTTTATATTTATCAAGATAATAAGTGATTTCTGCTTGATCTAGTTTACGGAAATACACTTCGGTACTTGCCCAAAAAGCATGTTCGTTTTGTTTTGTTTTTATACAAACTCCTGTATAAACTATATGAGAATTATCTGATAATATTCCTAACATCCGCTCAGCATCTGCTCTATTTTTAGGTTTGCCCAACACGTTGTTATTTACCCAAACAATAGTATCGGCAGTAATTACTATATCATTGTCAGAAATGCTATTACTAAATGCTGCAGCTTTAAGTTTCGATAAATAAACGGGTATATCTTGCTTAATTAATTCTTTAGGGTAGGTTTCTTCTACTTCTTTAATTTGAATTGTGAAATCAAATTCTAATTCTTTAAGCAAATTCTGCCGGCGAGGCGATTGTGAAGCAAGTATTATATTATATTTAGAAAGATTCGAGAGTAAAGTCATTTACATGGAGAAATTAAAAATCATTACATATTTTGCAACTATTGCATAAAGAATACCCATTAACATAATAAATTTTAGTATAAGACTAATATTATGATAGCTCTTTACTGTTTTTGCAGTAAGTACTAAATAAATATTAATAAGAATTGGAACTACAAGTGCAATTAACAAGTACCATTTTGAAACTGGGTCGTAAATAAACTCAAAGTAAATTTTAGCTAGTAATGCTATTACTGCTAACAAAATAAATATTACCACAGCTTTGGTTGCATTTACACCTATACTAATTGGCACAGTAACACATTCATAGTTTTTATCGCCCTCAAAATCCTCGATATCTTTTACAATTTCGCGTGCCAAATTCACAATAAACGCAAACAATGCAAATGCTAGCATCCAATATAGTAATGCTTTAAAATCAGCACCATTCATTACTAAAACCTCAGTATATGTTTCATTCAGTGGCAGTATATCGAAATAAGCGACCTGCAAAGGAACTAAGGCTGTTAAAAAGGCAACAATAATATTACCTACTAACAACTGCTTTTTATAAGTAGTAGAATAAAGCCAAAAGATACCCGAAATCATTAAATAAAAAATAAGTATGATTGGCTTTCGTAATTTCCATGAAAGATAGGCAGCCAACAATACAGCAATTGTATTTAAAACAAAATGGATAATTATTACTGTTCTTCTGGGAATAGATTTTACAACAACAACCTTACTGGGACGGTTGATACTATCAATTTTTCGATCGAAATAATCGTTTATTACATATCCGGCGGCACCAAGGAATACATTAATAAGCACTACTACCATAAACAGCTTATCGGAAAACTGCAGTTGCATATTAGTTTGCAAACTAATACTATAGCCATACTGAAGTGCTGGTTCAATAATTGCATACCGTAACAAATACATTGTTAATGGTATCATTAGTAGGTTTGGCAACCTAAATAGCCGAATGTAATTAAGCATATTATAAAATATCTGGTTTCTCTACTGAAAAATCTACCCAATTTCCTTGTGCTCTTAATACTTGTTCAATTACATCGCGAACACACCCTTTTCCTCCGTTAATATTCGAAATATACTTCGATACTGATTTTATTTCAACCGAAGCATCGCCAGGACAAGTGGGTACACCAACTGCTTTTAATATTGGATAATCGGGCAAATCGTCGCCCATATAAAGCACATTACTTTTATCAAGCTTATGTTTATTACAAAACTCTGTTAAGGCTCCTGTTTTATCAAACGACCCCATATATAAATCTTCAATGTCAAGAAATTCAAGACGTTTTACTACGCCAATATTATTTTTACCCGCACTTATTATACCAATAGGGTATCCTTGTTTTTGTGCAAAACGAACAGCAAAGCCATCTTTTGCATTCATGGCTCTTACCTGTTCTCCATCGGGCATACAATACATCATGCCATCTGTAAAAACACCATCAACATCGAATACAAACGCTTTAACTTTTCTTAAATCTTCTTTAAAATTACTCATTTCTTTTTAGGGACTTTATATGATAAAATATAAATGCTAAATATTTATCTTATTAGATATTATCAAGCAATATAAACTATATTTTTATTTT
>JAUXEM010000268.1 GCA_030620515.1 Salinivirgaceae bacterium | reverse complement strand
GGGTATCCTTATTAATACATGGCATTCCAAATACGATTTTATGGATTCTGTTTTTGACAGGGATACTGGGAATAGGGTAACGAATAAATATGAAGGAAAATATAAAGTACGAACGCACAACAAAATGTATAGTTCATAGCGGTTTAGTAGTTAATTCAAGCAGTGTAGCTTTTATTGGACTCCGCCAAATCTGCAGATTTGACTATTTTAAAGGTGGCAAATTTGGCTCATTGCGTAATTTGAACTTTATCCGCTTTTAAGTCCGCTACAAAACCATACATTAAGCGTTAGTATGTATTTGTATAATAAAAAAAGCTTGCTTGTTGGAGGACTGAGTAATTCACAAACTTTATAAAAGTAATTAATAGATTGATTATCATGCTATAAGATTATGTTTGTAAAAACATTTTTTTTGAAAAGGTTTCCAAGTGCATTTATTTCAATTTATCAGCTTCGCAAGCCTTAAAAATTAAGCTTTCTTTTTCAGAGTCTGAGTTTTCTTGCAACCACTAACTAGGAATGGCTTGCAATAAACGTAAATTAACGAATTATTAAATTAAATGACATTTAATTTTTTAGGTGTTTCTTTTTAATACCAAAACAAAAACACAATATTTTTCTCAGTAAACCGCTTATAATTCTTTAAGTTTGGACTTTTAAAAAAAGTTGCTATTTCACCAAAAATTAATTTAATTAAAACAAAAAATGAATTCAGCCTTTTTATATATCGATCCAGCCTCAACAAGTGCATTACTATATATTATTATTGCTTTGGCAGCTACATTAGCTTTTGCCTTACGCGGATTCTTTTACAAAGTTAAAAACCTTATTCTAGGAAAAGGGTTTATAAATAGTAACGATTTTAAAGATACTGACATAATATTCTATTCGGAAGGTAAACAATATTGGCCGGTATTTTTGCCAATAATTAAAGCACTTGAAAACAAGGGTACTGCTTGTGCTTATTTAACTTCGGATAAAGACGACCCTGGCTTAGATTACAAATCGGAATTTTATGGCTGTAAGTTCATTGGCAACTTAACCATGACATCAGTCTATTTAAATAAGCTTAAAGCTAAATTTGTTGGCATGACTACTCCACAATTGGATGTTATGATGATACGCCGATCGAAAAACGTACAGCACTATGGGCATATTGTACATGCTCCTATTGATGTATTTACTTATAGAAAATTCGCATTCGATTATTTCGATTCTGTTTTCTGCTCTGGATCGCACCAAATTGAAGGAATAAAAAAGCTGGAAGAAAAACGTGGAACAGACAAAAAACTACTTCTTGAAACAGGCTTAACCTATTACGATATTATGATGGATGAAGTTAGAAATATGCCATCAATCGAAAAAAAGAATAAAGTAGTTTTGGTTGCCCCTACATGGAAAGAGTATTCAATAACAAATCGTTTTGGCGTTGAGTTCTTTAAAAATTTACTTAACAATTCGAACTACGATGTAATTTTTCGTCCTCACCCTCAAAGCTATGTTAGTTTTCCTGAAATTATTGGCGAAATTGAGAAAGAGTTTGAAAATGAGCCTAGACTTAGCATTGACCGCCAACCACTTGGTACTGAAAGTATGGCTAAAGCCGATTTAATGATAAGCGACCTGTCAGGTGTGTTTTGGGATTTCGCCTTTTTATACTCAAAACCAGTATTACTGCTAAAAACTGAATTCGACACTATTGAAGGATTTGAGGGAAGCGAACTAAATTACGAAATGTGGGAGATGCGTGAACGCAGTAAACTTGGTAAAATATTTGACGAAAACGACATTACAAACATAAACAATATTGTAACTGAATTATTGGAGAATCCGCCAAGCATGCAACTGCAAGAATTAAAAGAAGAGTCGGTATATAATTTTGGTAAAGCTGGTAAAGTTGCTGCCAATCAGATTATGGAGATAGTTAATAATCTGAATAATAATTAAAAGTAGCAGTAAATGAACATATTTGAATTTATATTATCTCCATTTATATTTATAATTAAACAACTTTTTTTAGTAAGCTATAACTTAAGCGATAATTATGGAATAGCTATAATACTATTGAGTTTAGCTATATCGGCTTTGCTTTTACCAGTTTTTATAATTATAGAAAAAGCTAAAAAGAAAGACGATGCAGTAAAGCTAAAAATGAAGTCTTTAATTGACGAAATTAAAAGATGTTACAAAGGTCAAGAAAGATACTATTACATAAAAACATTAAACAGACAACACAACTACAGCCCTGTTCGTGCATTAATACCAATATTAAGTTTGCTTTTACAGATTCCGTTTTTTATTGCTGCATACCAGTTTTTAGAAGGCTTTGAACCACTAGCCGGTATTAGCTTTTTATTTATAGCCGATTTAAGCGCTCCCGATGCACTTTTTGGCAATATAAATATTTTGCCAATTGCCATGACAATTGTTAATTTACTTACTGCCTACTTTTATACTAGGCATGGTAACACTGCCGAGCGAAAACAAATGTTGGTTGTTGCAGGCGCTTTCTTAATATTACTATTTAACCTGCCAGCAGGTTTGGTACTTTACTGGACCCTGAATAATGTATTTAGCTTTTTCAGGATGTTTGTAACCAATCCTGAAGTATTTAAAAAAGTTGAGAAGATAAATGATCCATCCAAATTTACTTTAAAAGGTCATTACATAAGGCTTAAACCATTAATCCCAAAGCTAAAAAGAACTTTTATCGTTTTAGCTGTTGTAGGAATTCTAAGTCAACTTAATTGGGCATTTCAATTTAATTTTGACGATATAATAATAAGAATTATTGGTGCTGTTTTTGGGAGTGCTTTTGCAACTATAGTAATTGCACTTCTATCCATATTCTACAATATAGAAACAACTCTTAAAAAAGATAATTTTAAAATTGTGTTGACTCAAATTTGGGTGAAATTTAAATACACATTCATTACCATAACTACAGTAATTATTTTATCTCAAGTTAATTGGGCTATTAATCACCATTTTAATGATTTTGCTGAACGATTATTTTTTTCAATTATAGCTGGACTTATTGTAAGCTATTTAATTGTTTTTACTGCAATAGCTTATAAAAATCAAATATTTAAAAACCGAATTAACATAAGTCTTTCGTCATACGGAAAAAAATATAAAATAATTTTCGCAATACTATCAGTTTCTATTTTAATTAGTCAAGTTAACTGGGCTATATACCACTATTTTGACGATATTATACTTCGTCTATCAATTGCTTTGTTGCTTAGCTGGCTATTGGTTTTTCTTATGGGAAAAAGCATCTCTGCATTAAAAGAAAATAAGCTAAGCTTTAAATACTTATTTCGTCTTTTAATTGAAAAAGTAAAACGATTAAAATGGTTTTACTTCACGCTAAGTACAATTGCAATAATTTCACAAATTAATTGGGCATTGCAGTTCAACTTCGATGATATTGCGCTTAGATTAATTGGTGCAATTGTAGGTAGTGCAGTTGTAACTATAATAATTGTATTACTAATACCTATTTATAATAAAATAAATAGTTTATGGCTGGGAATTAAAATTCCGAATAAGGTATTTCTACTAATGTTTGCCGCAAGCTTATATTTTTATTTAGCAGCAACGTTCTACTTTACAGGAATTAACGAAGGGCTTATTCTTATTGCAATAATATTGGTAATTCCAACTCAATTCATTGCAATAAATATATTAAATCATCTAAAAACAAACACATCATCAATTACTCATTACTTAACCCTATTTCTAATAATTTGCATAGCCATACTCCAAATATTAAATACTTATGCTTTTTTTAGTGGCGAAGAAATTTCATTCGTAATTTTAAATACTACTTTTTCAATTAAAGAAAGTTCTTTATCTGACATTGCGTATAATGGTCTGATTTTTTCTGCAGTAACGATCTTATTATTACTAAAACCCGCTATATCAGCATTACCTGGTAAATTAATTAAAAACCATTGGACTATTTATATCCTATCACTTTCATATTTATCCGGATTAATTTTCCTATGGTATCCACTAATTGTTTACTCTTCTTCGCCCGAATCATTTAGCTTTTCTGCAATATCTATTATTCGCAATAATTTTATGCTATTT
>JAUXEM010000255.1 GCA_030620515.1 Salinivirgaceae bacterium | reverse complement strand
TTTTGTTTGTCCAACTGTCTGGTTGCTTAAAGATAAATAGAAACCATTATTGGGTAGTAAATTTAATCCTGCTGGATTGAAATATACGGCATCAATTCCTAAAATTGCATCACGAGCTTGCATTCTAGTATACATGGCACTTTGGTTGGTATTAGTCATAATACCACCTGCAAATAATTGTCCCATAAGAAATAGCGACAAAATAAAAGTATATACTCTTTTCATATTTTATTGAATTGGTTTATATATAATAAAGTTATGAAAATTTTGCATATGCACAAGCTTAAATACCTTGTGCAGAGTGTGCAGTTTCATTGTTTTAGTTAACAAAAATGATTGTATTTTGTTTCGTTTATTGAGTTGTTAGGTAGTAAGGTACTTTGTTTTGTTATAGGCTATGGGTGGGTAGGTTGTTTTTTAATTTGTGTGTGCAAGAACACTCAGTCGCTGATATGCCTGTCGACAATGCAGTTAAAAAAACTTCAGTATTGAGGCTCGCGAAGTATTGTATATCAGGAGTTTAATTTGCAAATGACTGATTGAGATGCAATAATAACGAAATTAGCGGAGTTGTATTTCTGAGTGTAATTATAACAAAATAACTCTTTTGTATTATATCCTTAAATCCGCAGAGTTATGGTTTTCTCTAGTTGATTAACAGAGTTTTGCAACAAGAATATTTCACCTATAATTTACAAGAAGCCCTAACTATCAAGAGCCTGAATAGCTACTTGCGGATATTAGGTATATATTTAAAAAAAAGCCACCCCGAATCCGGAATGGCTTTATAGCTTTATATAGAATAATATTATATTAAACCGTGGTCAATCATGCAATTAGCTACTTTCAAGAATCCAGCAACATTGGCTCCTTTTACGTAATCAACATATCCATCTTCACGCTTACCATACTTAACACAAGCTTCATGAATATTTTCCATAATCTGCATTAGTTTAGCGTCAACTTCATTCGGCGTCCATTGTAGTTTCATTGAGTTCTGAGTCATTTCTAAACCAGAAACAGCAACTCCACCTGCGTTTGCAGCCTTACCAGGAATCATACCAGTTTTTTGTTCTAATAAATAATGAACAGCATCAGGAGTAACAGGCATATTTGCACCTTCAGCAATTACTTTACAGCCGTTTGCAACTAATAATTTTGCATCTTCTAGGTTCAGTTCATTTTGTGTAGCACAAGGTAGAGCAACATCACATTTCGCTGTCCAAACATCGTTACGGTTACTGCTATATTTTGCGTTATAACGTGTTTCAACGTATTCTTTAATACGTCCGCGTTCAACTTCTTTAATTCTTTTTACAAGATCAAGATCGATACCTTCTTCATCAATAATACTTCCATTAGAGTCAGACATAGTGACAACTGTACCGCCAAGTTCCATAACTTTTTCGGCAGCATAAATAGCAACGTTTCCAGAACCAGAAATAGCTACTTTTTTACCAGTGAAGTCAGTTCCGTGTAGCTTTAACCAATGCTGAGTAATGTAAACTGTACCGTATCCAGTGGCTTCTTTACGAATCCAACTACCACCCCAGCTTAATCCTTTTCCAGTTAATACACCTTCAAAACGATTTACAATACGCTTGTATTGTCCGTACATGTAACCAATTTCACGTGCGCCAACGCCAATGTCACCAGCAGGTACATCAGTTTCAGGTCCAATATGACGATAAAGCTCTGTCATAAAGCTTTGGCAAAAACGCATTACTTCATTGTCTGATTTTCCTTTAGGGTCAAAGTCGGAACCACCTTTACCACCACCCATTGGCAGACCAGTTAAAGCATTCTTAAATATTTGTTCGAAACCTAAAAATTTAAATGTTCCAAGACTTACATCAGGATGAAAACGTAAACCACCTTTGTAAGGTCCAATTGCGCTATTAAATTCAATGCGGTATCCTTGATTAACATTTATTACATCGTCGTCGCCCATCCAAGGTATGCGAAACATAATAATACGATCAGGCATAATCACTCTTTCGACTATTTTGTGCGCTTCGAATTTCGGATTTTCGTTATATACCTGCTCAATTGATTCTAATACTTCCTCAACTGCTTGATGAAATTCCACCTCTTGGGGAGCTTTTTTTCTTAAGTCTTCTAAAATTGTGTTAGTATTCATTCTAATTCGGTTTTAATTTATATGTGAATACAATTTCGTAAATAATTAATTTAATATGATTTAAATCATGAGTGTTTTATAGCAATATGTTCGGCAGCATAAGTGCTTGTTACTATTAGAATGAAAATATTAAGCTTAAATGTATTTCAATTTACACCTTATTGATGCATAAAAACTAAGAAAGGCAATGTTTATGTCATCACAAATTGCATTTGTATATTTCAATATATAAAATATGATTTATGTCAGTGTTTGCAGTGGCTGTGCGTTTATGCGTTGTTATTAGCATATAGTCAGATAGTTCTCTAATATGTAGTAGTCATATTTTTTTTTACGATGATGATAAAGTCAGCTTTTCCTATATTTTCATATTCTATATTTGAAATTCAACTAGGAAATTTTATTAAACACCTTAAATCCGCAGAGTTAGGGATTGATTAGTTGATTAGCAGTGTTTTGTAACAAAAATACTTCGTTCAAAATTTACAAGTCAAACCCTCACTTTCAAACAGTTAAATACCTACTTGCGAATATTAGAAAGCACATAAAGTTATGAAACTTTCAGTTCATACTAGTTTTAACAATAGAGTTGTGATTAAAAAATTATGATTTTAGATTTCTATTTTTTTCGAGAGAATGTCGTTTACTAATCCCTTACCAGCTTCTTCATGAATATTGAATACATAATGGGCACCTTCATTTTTAAGTCGAATAACTTCATCGTCGTAAATTGCAGTTGCAAATATCTTTATTTTTGAATGCGTAGTAGTAATTAGTTTTAAAGTAAATGAATTAGCTTTATAATCAGGCATAGAAAGTACTACGATATTAACTTGATCTTTGCAAAGATTATCCCAAAACTCAGTTTCTGTAGCGTCGTTTAAAATAACTTTTCTGTTTTTAGACACATGGTTTTTTACAACATCGTCATCAGAATCGAGACCAATTACTTTGTTAGGGTATTTTTTATTCAGTTTATCGTAAATAACAGTTCCTACTTGTCCCATTCCAAAAACAAAGGCTTTTGCTTCGCAAACATCCGATTGAAAATCGCAGGTATAGGGTTTTGTTTCACCAAATAAACAAATTAATTTCAGATATTTTTCAAAAATATTTATTGAATACTTATTAAACAATGATGAAATTACAAACGAAATACTTATTGAAAGAGCAATAACAACTAGCCACTCGGTACTTATCCATCCCATTTTTGTGCCAATTAAACCTATAATTAGTCCGAACTCAGAGTAATTAGTAAGCGATATTGCGGCAAAATAAGACGCCCTAACTGGGAATTTAAAAAGTGTAAAAGAAAAATGATATATCAGTGGTTTTAGTACTAATAGTAAACCAAGTACAAAAGATATCCATACAGTATGAATGTTTGGTAGGCCTATAAATCCAATATTTAGGAAGAAGGCAATTAGAAAGAAATCTTTAAAATGTAATAAGTTATTAGCCAGTTCATTTGTTTTTTTGTCGTTTGCAATAATCATCCCAAAAACCAGGGCTCCTAAATCCGATTTTAATCCAACTAATTCAAATAGTTCACCTCCCAAAACCGCTATAAAAAAACCGAATAGCAATAACATTTCACCGTGTCCGCTTTTTCTAAGTATCCACAATAATATAGGTCTAAGTAATGGGGTTAATAGTAGGGAAAATGCATAAATAGAAGGCCATCCTTCCTTAGAAAGAGTTAAGAAAACTACAGCTATTATATCTTGGATTATTAAAATTCCTATGGCAACTTTCCCTTCAGATGTATTTAAATTACCTCGTTCTTCGAGTAGTTTAATTACAAATACAGTACTTGAAAAACTTAAGGCAAGTGCAATTATTCCTATTTGCTGAATATTTAATTCTTTAAAAAAAGGAATGCCTGAAAACATAGCCAGATAAAGAAATGAACCGAAAATGAGCGTCGATAATATAGATGATAATAGGCCTCCAGCCCATATAACTTTGTCGGCTAAAGTTTTAATTTTAAGTTTTAAGCCAATGGTAAATAGTAACAGCATTACTCCGGTATCGGCAAGCCCATCGAGCAATTGTCCGTGTTCCATGTTAATGCCATGCAAAACAAAGCCTGCTAATAAGAAGCCCAGCATTGGTGGTAGCCCAATTCTGCGCATAATAAAGCCACATAAGAATGCAATACCAAGCCAAATTGAATCAATTGTCATTTTGTTGAATTTTGTTTCGAAAATACTAAATGTGTGTTGTTTTTGCTAGTAATTACATGAAATAAGTTTGTAGTACTTAGAGTTAGGAGTGACTAAAGTGAGATATAGTGTTTTGTAATGATTGAATTATACAATGGTAGAATTATACAATGAAACAGATTGACAAGATTTATTGAAATAGATTGAAAAAGAAGATTGATAAGATTGAAATAGATTGGAGAAAAGAAGAT
>JAUXEM010000258.1 GCA_030620515.1 Salinivirgaceae bacterium | reverse complement strand
TTTCAACAACAATTATACTTGCTGGAATATCTGAAATTTTTTGTTCTTTTTTATCTGCTGATTCTATTGTTAGATTCATTAGTTGATCTAATGTCAAAGTAAATAATTCTGTATTAGCATTTATTGAATCTGTAGCATTCTCTTGTGACACAGCTGTTAAGCTACAAATTTGCAACAATACCAAAAAGAATATAAAATTTCTCATAATAAAATAACATTTAACAAATAAAGTTACAATTTTATCCTAAAATATGCAAACGTCTAAATACATGGCTAGTACTCTAACTTGTAGGTTTTGTTATGTATTTTAGAGAAAAAACGCGCCTGTTCAAACAAGAGTAGTTATTTGTTTGTATCACCTTGGCTGCCGCACGATTGTATCGTGTGGCTAATAAATAATATTATCCCAGAATACGTTAAACAATAGCACGTTAGATTTTGAGACCCACCTAGGTGACAGGTAGGTATGAGCCCGTCTGAATGACGTAGGCAGACAGGTAGCGAGACAAAACGCATCATTCTTAATACTAAAAGGATACGCAAAATTCACACACCTTGCATCGCCCTGACATACAAATGCTTACAAAAACACAACGAGCCATTGTTAAACACACATATTATATATATGTTCAGAATAATCAATTATTTGTATTTCATTACAATCCATCTCACAAAACACAAACTCAACTAACTAAATTCACTCTCTCCATTGCGAATCATCTCCGTAAAAGATATTTTAATTCTTCGTAAATGATTTTTTTCACGTATTTATTAAATATTACAAACAATAATTCTAATTTTGCAGACTCATTAATTTTTATAAATTGTGAGACTTTGAGAAATGAGCCCGCCTGACCTGCCCGAATTGTTCAGGCGGGCTCATTCGGGCAGGTAGTGAGGTGTAACAAAAAAACACCTTACAACAAATCACAAATAGTGTTATTTCTTAAAAGAACAAGCAAACTATTTCAATGTGAATTAAATAGAAACATAAGTATTATGATTAATATAACTTTCCCTGATGGAAATGTACGCGAGTACGAAGCTGGCATTACTGGCTACGATATAGCTCAAAGCATTAGCCCACGTTTGGCAAAAGAGGTTTTGTCAATTACTGTGAACGAAGATTTATTGGACATTACTAGCCCAATAAATATCGATGCTTCAATAAAACTACATAAATGGGATAGCGTTGATGGTAAATATGCCTTTTGGCATTCATCAGCTCACCTTTTGGCCGAGGCATTACAAGAACTTTACCCTGGAGTAAAATTTGGTATTGGTCCGGCAATTGAAAACGGATTTTACTACGATGTTGACCTGGGTGAGGGAAAACAAATTAATGAAACCGATTTTATTAAAATTGAGCAAAAGATGCAACAAATAGCTTCTATTAAGAATCAATACAATAGAAGTGAAGTATCTAAAAAAGAAGCATTAGATTATTTTAACGGAATTAATGAGAATTATAAAGTTGAATTAATAGATGAACTTGAAGACGGTACTATCAGCTTTTACAAGCAAGGTAACTTTACCGATTTATGTCGTGGACCACACTTACCTAACACTAGTTTAATTAAAGCTATAAAAGTTTTAAGTGTTGCTGGTGCATACTGGCGTGGCGATGAAAAACGTAAGCAACTGACTCGTGTTTATGGAATTACTTTCCCAAAAAAGAAGCTTTTAGATGAGTATTTACTAATGCTTGAAGAAGCAAAAAAACGCGATCACCGAAAACTAGGAAAAGAGCTTGAACTATTCACTTTCTCGCAAAAAGTTGGGCAAGGCTTACCTTTATGGTTACCAAAAGGAGCTATGTTGCGCGAACGTTTAGAAAACTTTTTAAAAGAAGTACAACGCAAGCATGGTTATAGCCCTGTAATAACACCGCACATTGGTCAAAAAGAATTATATGTTACCTCGGGTCATTACGCAAAATACGGAGCAGATTCATTTCAGCCTATAAATACTCCGGCCGAAGGTGAAGAGTTTCTATTAAAACCAATGAATTGCCCTCATCATTGTGAAATATACAAATTTAAACCACGTACATTCCGCGACTTGCCAATTCGTTTTGCTGAGTTTGGTACGGTTTATAGATACGAACAAAGTGGCGAACTTCATGGCTTAACAAGAGTTCGTGGGTTTACTCAAGACGATGCGCACATCTTTTGTCGCCCCGATCAGTTAAAAGAGGAATTTAATAAAGTTATTGATATTGTTCTATACATATTCAAAACTCTAGCTTTCGATGACTTTACTGCTCAAATTTCACTTCGCGATCCTAGCAATACTGAAAAATATATTGGCAGCGATGAGAATTGGGAAAAAGCAGAAAATGCAATAATTGAAGCTTGTGCCGAAAAAGGTTTGGAAACTGTTATTGAAACCGGAGAAGCTGCATTTTACGGACCAAAACTTGACTTTATGGTTCGTGATGCAATTGGTCGTAAATGGCAATTGGGAACAATACAGGTTGATTACAACTTACCTGAACGATTTGAATTAGAGTATATTGGAAGCGACGACAAGCGTCACCGTCCGGTAATGATTCACCGTGCTCCTTTTGGTTCAATGGAACGTTTTGTAGCTGTACTTATTGAACATACAGCAGGAAAATTCCCTTTATGGTTAACACCAGAGCAAGCCGTTATTTTACCAATAAGTGAAAAATATAACGATTTTGCCAAAAAAGTTTCAGATATTCTAAATAATTCCGATATTCGCAGCATTATTGACGACCGAAACGAAAAGATAGGCAGAAAGATACGCGATAATGAATTAAAACGTATTCCTTACCTACTTATTGTTGGTGAAAAGGAAGTGGAATCAAATTCTGTTTCGGTTCGTAAACAAGGTGACGGAGACAAAGGAAGTATGCAAATTGAAGAGTTTGCTGCTTTAATAAATAAAGAAGTTGAGCAATTAACAAAATATTAATTAACTAATTGGGAGGACCAAGCCATAGCAGGACCAAGATACAATAGAAGAGGTTTTCAGAAGAGAGAAGAAAAACCGCTTTTCAGGATTAACGAAGCAATAAGAGTTCCACTTGTAAGACTAGTGGGTGACAATATTGATAATCCTGGAATAAGTTCCGTTCAAGATGCAATGAAAATTGCCGAACAAAAAGGACTTGATTTAGTAGAGATATCTCCAAAAGCTGATCCACCAGTTTGTAAAATTATTGATTACAGTAAATTTTTATACGAGCACAAGAAGAAGCAAAAAGAGATGAAGGCCAAAACCACTAAGGTTACCATAAAAGAAATAAGGTTTGGTCCTAATACTGACGAGCATGATTACAACTTTAAAAAGGTTCATGCCGTTAAATTCCTTGAAGAAGGAGCAAAACTTAAGGTATACGTATTCTTTAAAGGACGTACAATCTTATTTAAAGAAAAAGGCGAGATTTTGTTGCTTAAATTAGCACAGGAACTTGAAGAATATGGGAAAGTAGAGCAATTGCCAAAGCTTGAAGGTAAAAGAATGATAATGCTTATTGCTCCTAAAAAAACCAAATAAATTGTTAGATTAAATAATAGAGAATCATGCCAAAAATGAAAACAGTTTCCGGCGCAAAAAAGCGTTTCGTATTAACGGGATCCGGAAAAATTAAAAGAAAGCATGCTTACAAAAGTCACATTTTAACAAAAAAGACTAAAAAACGTAAGCGCAATTTAACTTATTTTACTACCGTGCATAAAGCTGATGTAAACAACATTAAGCTTTGTTTAGCAATGAGATAGTAATAGTAAACATTAAACCAGATTGAATTAGCCGTAAAAGATTCCCATTGGAGAGGAACGCTAACCAGTCTATAAAAAGTAAAAAATATGCCTAGATCAGTAAATGCTGTAGCATCAAGAGCAAGAAGAAAGAAATTAATGAAGGAGACCAGAGGTAACTTTGGTGCTCGTAAAAATGTATGGACGGTAGCAAAAAACACCTACGAAAAAGGTTTACAATATGCTTATCGCGACCGCAAAGCAAAAAAACGCACATTCAGAGGTTTATGGATACAAAGAATTAACGCTGGTGCTCGTTTGCACGGAATGTCATATTCAGTATTCATGGGTAAAATTCACAAAGCTAACGTGGATTTAAATCGTAAAGTTTTAGCCGATTTAGCTATGAATCACCCACAAGCTTTTGAAGCAGTTGCTAAAGCTATAAAATAATTTAACAATTGATTATAAAAAGCCATCTCGATAATTCGGAATGGTTTTTTTTTGTACCTCACTACATAGGGCTTGCTGATAAACTAAAAACAAGCTAATATTCAGATCCTACTTATTATTTGATATTAAATGGAAAATGCAAGCTTAATTGCGCCTACTATCTAAAAACCTTGCGTTTGTAACTCAATTAATATTTATTAGCACATAATATACTACACCTGACTAGTAGTGCGTTCATAAATTAGCGTTGCATAATATTTGTTTAAGATTTTTTCTTTAGGCAAGGCAAAATTTGCGAGCATAGCCGTAGCTACGGTT
>JAUXEM010000013.1 GCA_030620515.1 Salinivirgaceae bacterium | reverse complement strand
CCAATACTTCACCTTGTATATCAATAAGTGATTTATTCATAACATGGTTTTCATCGTTAAATATCCTTAGTTTAATTATTTTAGCACAAAGCCACTCAACGTCTTCAATACTATCGGCATTTTCAATACCTAATAATATTAACATGCCTTTATTTATATGGGCTACTTTTTTTGAGTCTATAGTTACAGATGCTTCACTAACTTTTTGTATTACAATTCTCATTTGGTTTATATTTTTTATAAAAGTAACAAAAACAGTTAAATCTAAAATGCATGTTTTGGAATTGTTAATATGTACTGAGTGATATTAATAGATTGTTAATCTGCGTATTAAAAGATTTTTTGCAAAATATGTAAAACGTATTTAATTATGAATATATTTGCAACTCTGAAAAAATTTATCCTAATTTGTTAATCAATATCTAAAATTCAATAAAACAAATAAACAATGAGTATTAGCGATTTAAATATTGAAAAGCTTGAAGGTGCTGCTAATATGCTAAAAGCAATTGCACATCCTATGCGTATTGCAATTTTGAATATGCTTGAAAGTGGAAATAAAATGACAGTAAGTGAGATACACCAGCAACTTGGTCTTGAGCAATCAAGCACTTCGCATCATTTAGGTATTTTAAAAGATAAGGGCATATTATCTTCGAAACGTGAAGGTAAAAACACTTACTATTTTTTAAGGCACGAAAATTTTGCTAAGGTTATTGATTGTGTTGGCAACTGCCCACTTCACTAAGGCTTTGTTGCTCTAATCATTTCACGTTTTCCGAGCGGACCAGGAAGCCTTTCTACATTAAAACCAACTGATTGTAAGTTACGCCTTACTTGCCCTTTTGCCGAGTAGGTAACCAATACTCCATTTTTTGTAAGTGCATTGTACATTTTCCGAAATACTTCAACCGTCCATAAGTTAGGTTGAATTTCAGGAGCGAATGCATCAAAATAAACTATGTGGTAATTGTTTTCTAGTATATTATCAGAAAGGGCACCACTTATTTTTTTTAATAAAAAGTCCGAATCAATTTTTGTTATCTCATCCCAAGAACAAGAATGCATTTTATCAAAAACCCCAACTAATTCATTATTTGATGTGATAATTGATGGATAATTAAGTGTTGAATATTCCTTTTTTGTGAGAGGGTACTTTTCCACACTATGGAAAATCGTTTTATTCCCTATTTCATTCCGGTAATAATAAGTTACCAGAGCATTTAAACCGGTTCCAAATCCTACTTCAAATATTTTTACTTCACTTTTTTTATCAAAAAGCTTTAGTCCTGTATTAATATAAATATGCATCGACTCTTGCAATGCACCATTAATTGAGTGATAGTTTTCGTTTAGCTCAGGAATAAAAAGAGTTTGAGAACCATCTTTAGTAGTAATTATATTTCGTTTTAAAGGCTTATTACTCATCTAATTAATTTATTAGTGTAAGTTGCGATTCTTAATTCCACAATTATTCTGGAGTATCTCAGGCATATACTGTTCATTTTAAAAGAGCGACTTAATTATTGTTTCCTTAGTAAAATAATTATTAGTACGTATACAGAAATCGTTAACAATTACCAGCAGGGTATCATATTCATGTTTTTCTCCAACAAGCATTTCCGTTAATGTATTTAGAGTAGCATCTTCTTTATTGTTTACTTGTAAAATAGCTCTTGTTATTTTCCCTTTCTCAATCATTAATAATGAACCAAGTTCACCACAATTTAAATTTACCTTTTGTTTAAAGCTGTATTTTGGAGAGTAGCCAAAATTCCATTTCCAGGTGTTATACTTTTCATTTACTAGTTGGTTAATATTTTCAATATCTGCAGTAGTTAATATGTATTCTTTTGCCTCTAAATTTTCTTCAAGTACTGTTTTCGTTATTAAATTGCTAAAAGAATCTATTGCCATTTTAGGATTCAGATGGTCAATGATATTGCTTACCTTGCTTCTGTTAGAGCGCACAGCTTTATCGGTAAATTTCGACCAATCGGTTTTTATTGCCTCGTTTAGCTTACTTAGTTCCGATGAAAATAACATTGTACCATGATGCAAAACTTTATTTCTAAAAATATGTTCAGCGTTGCCTGAAAATTTTAAATCGTTTATAACTAAATCGCTTTTACCTTTTAACACAGCATTAACACCTAAATTTTGTAATGTGTCGAGTATAGGTTGAGTGTATTTCTTAAAATCAACTAAAAATCCTTCTTTTCCTTTTTGGATAAAGCAATAATTCAAATTTCCTAAATCGTGAAAAACAGTTCCACCGCCTGATAATCGTCTTACTACTTTTAGCTTGTTTTCATAGGCATAAGCGACATTTATTTCTGCAGTAGTATTTTGATGTTTGCCTACAACGATGCAGGGTTCATTAATGTAAAGATAAAAGTAATCGTCGTCAAAGTTTTTTAGAAAGTACTCCTCGGCGGCAATATTAAAATAGGGATTGTTAGTTGTGGATTTATAGAATAGCATTGTGTGAAATAATTTTAAGCAAAAATAAGATAATCAGAAAACAAATATGATTTTTTTCCTTAAATCCGCAAGTTATTTATTAAAGCATTGATTGTCATCGGATGAGTAGAATAATTAAGGCGAAAGAAATTAAAGGCTATAGAGCTATTAATCAACAAACTCATCCGATGACTCGCGGATATAGGGTTTTCACTCAATAAAAAACCCAATAAGAGTTTCTAATTGAATCCTATTGGGCTTACAAAATATTTTATTTTTTACGTTTAAAAACTTTCAAACTCATCATCGCTTTTTGTATTTGACATAACTATATTGGCTCCTTTATGTGATATGTCTGGCTGGCTTTGCTTCGCTATAGGTGCGGCCTCTTTTTTCATTTTGTTTGTAGGTTTTGCTTTAGGAGCTTGTTGCTTAATAGGTTCTGTTTTTTTAGACTTAAATGTTGTAGTAGTCTTTTTCTCCTCATTAAAGCTAAAAAAGGCAACATGTTCTATCAGTTTTTCCGATTGAGCCGCTAGCTCCTCAGCATTAGCTGAAAACTCTTCGCTCGATGAGGCATTCTGTTGAGTTACACTATTGAGCTGTTGCATAGCGTTATTTACTTGTTCAATACCGGTATATTGCTCTTCGCTTGCTGCAGATATTTCAGTAATCAATTGAGTAGTTTTGTCAATGTTTGGTAGTGTTTCCAACATTTTCTTTTCTGAACTATCGGCTAAATCAAAACTCTTTTTAGCCAAGTGTACTATTTCGTCGGCAGCTTTTTTACTGTTTTCGGCAAGCTTGCGTACTTCGGCAGCAACTACTGCAAATCCTTTTCCATGTTCACCTGCACGAGCAGCTTCAACAGCAGCATTAAGAGCAAGTATGTTTGTTTGAAAAGCAATGTCGTTAATTACTTGTATTTTTTCCGAAATGGTTTTATTTGCACTAAGCGATTCGCCTGAACTTTTGCTTACTTCGGTAATACCAAGTGAAGCTTTTTGCGAAATATCTTGTGTTAATTTGGCATTGCTTGTATTCTGTTTTATATTAGCCGAAACTTGCTCAATAGTTGCCGACACTTCTTCAATTGAGGAAGCTTGTTCATTGGCTCCTTGTGCAATTTGTTGCGAACCATTGCTTAATTCGGCACTTGCCATTTTTATTGCTGCTGAGGCTTCTTGAAATTCATAAATAACCTCCGATAGTTTGTCTAAAGTGTTTTTTGTAGCTTGAGCTAAAGTTCCAATTTCATTATTGTGTTTTAATAAATCTCCGTCTATTTTTTGTCCAAGATTACCTTCTCCAACTTTAACCACATTATCAATAATACTGGCAAATGGCTTTCGTACAATTATGTTATTGTAATAAAATGCTGCAGTTAATAAAACCATTGCCACTGGAAAACCCCAAAGCAAATGTTTTACGCCATAAAGCCCCACAATGTAGGCTAAAATAAGCACCGCACAATAAGCAACAGCAATTGTCATGGTTACAGGTACTAAAATAGACTTTTTGTAAAAGAATTTTAGAATTAAGTATGTAACAGGAATGCCCGATAGAACGACTAGGGAAAAAACAACTATATTATTCATCTTTATTTCGAGTTAGGTTTATAATTATATTCAACAAATTACAATTCATTGTGTTTATTAAAAATACAAATAATTACGCAGTTTAGTTGTCTTATTATAGTAGAAATATAAATAACTTAACAATTTGCGAATTGCAAAATACAATATGCTAAACAATAAGTACAGAAAATTGGTAATAATAAAAATGTGTGTTAATTTGACCGCACAGAAAATTAAAAACTTAAAATATGTTTCAGAAAGAAGTTTATGTAAAGCGTAGAGCTGATTTAAAGAAGCTCATGAATAAAGGAGTGGCATTGTTTTTAGGAAATGTTGATTCTCCAATGAATTATCCGGATAATATTTTTCATTTTAGGCAAGATAGCTCGTTCTTATACTTTTTTGGTATTGAGCATCCAGGAATGGCTGCTATTATCGATTTTGAATCGGGTGAAGAGTTTATTTATGGCAACGATGTTGACATTGAAGATATAATATGGATGGGCGTGCAGCCAAAACTAACAGATAAAGCTGCAAAAATTGGAATGGAAAACACTGCTCCTTTTAATAAAGTTATCGATAAGGTTGAACAAGTTATTGCACAAGGACGAAAAGTGCATTTCTTACCTCCATACCGTGGTGAGAGTAAAATAATTTTGGGCGATATGTTCGGTATTAATCCATCAAGAATTAATAATTACCGTTCACTAGAGTTAGTAAAGGCAATAATTAAGTTAAGATCGGTTAAGGATAAATACGAAATTGCTGAAATTGAGAAAGCTTGTGCTGTAGGTTACGACATGCATGTTACTGCCATGAGAATGGCTGTAGCTGGCGAGTCGGAGCAAAAAATTGCGGGTATTGTTGAATCAATTCCATTGCAGTATGGTGGACACTATTCTTTCCCAGTTATATTAAGTCAGAACGGGCAAACTTTGCACAACCACGACCATAGCGGAACTTTACAGGAAGGACGAATGGTGTTAACAGATTGTGGTGCAGAAACTTTAATGCGTTATGCTTCAGATTTTACTCGCTCATATCCAGTAGGAGGGAAGTTTACGCAAAAGCAAAAAGAAATTTACCAAATAGTTTTAGATGCAAACAATGCTGGTACAGCAGCATCAAAACCTGGAGTAACTTATCAGCAAGTGCATTTATTGGCTGCTAAAGTTATTACTCAAGGGTTAAAAGATCTGGGATTAATGAAAGGCGATGTAGATGCAGCTGTTAAAGCAGGGGCACATGCAATGTTTTTCCCTCATGGTTTAGGCCATATGATGGGACTTGATGTGCATGACATGGAAGATTATGATCAAATATATGTTGGTTACGACGATGAGGTTCGCCCAATTGACCAGTTTGGAACTGCCTATTTACGTTTAGGTAGAAAGCTTGAGTCTGACTTTGTAATTACAAATGAACCGGGTATTTATTTTATTCCATCGTTAATTGATAAGTGGAAAGCTGAGAAAATAAATAACGACTTTATAAATTTCGATAAAGTAAATCAATATAGAGATTTTGGCGGCATTCGCTTAGAAGACGACTTGTTAGTTACTGACGATGGTTGCCGTTTATTAGGTGATAGGATTCCAATTACTATTGAAGAGATTGAAAACACGGTTGGAAAATAGAACATTATAGAATTCTGAAAAAGGTCTTTTTTACAAAGACCTTTTTTTATCTAAAAATCAGATTTAAATTTGTTACACATACTTAAAAATAGCTTATGAAAATTTTTTTATACTTATTTGCAATTGCAATAATATTTATTTGTGGAGTAGTTCCTGAAAACAAATCAATTTTTGAGGATACTAATAGCTTTTCAATAAATTTATATAAACAGCTAGTAATTGAGAATGTGAACAATAATTTGGTTTTATCGCCATTTAGTATTTCGCAAGCACTGGGAATGACTTATGAAGGGGCAAGGAATGAAACCCGTACGCAAATGCAAAATGTTTTGGGTTTTCCAGAAAACAATGAAGCAATAGGACCTCTTTTCTCTAAAGTTAATAATAGAATAATTTGTAATACAGATACCGTAAGCTTAAATATTAGTAATGGTCTTTGGGCGCAAAAAGAATATAGGTTTATACCAGAGTATTTTGAATTGGTTAGTAGATATTATAATGCTCCCTTAGAATATGCAAATTTTAAGACAAGGGGTGGCAGAAAGGGTGTTTCCAAAGTAATAAATAGTTGGGTAAAAAAGTCTACTAATGGGAAAATTGAAGAACTGCTAGAACCTGCTTATTTAGTTAAAAATACACGCTTAGTTTTGGTTAATGCAATATGGTTTAATGCACAGTGGAAGCTAGCTTTTAAAAAGGATGAGACTAAGAGAGTAGAATTTTTTAATATTGATGAAAGCAAAAGCAGTGTTCAAATGATGACTCAAAAAGGCAAATTTGAGTATTTTGAGAATGAAGACATTCAAGTTATTAAATTGCCTTATAAAGGTGATAAAATGGCAATGACAGTTATTCTTCCCAAAGAGAAAGATAGTTTTTTACGCATTGAAAAAGATTTGAATAGCGAGTTTTTAAGCATTATTGACAAAAAGATGCTAAGCAATGAAGTTCAGCTTAGTTTTCCAAAGTTTAAAGAAGAATCAGACCTGAAGCTTAAGCCTGTTTTGCGTAATATGGGAATGAGCTTAGCTTTTTCCGACACTGCTGATTTTTCAGGAATGACAGGTGGCACTGATTTAAAAATTGACAAAGTTATACACAAATCGTTTATTGAAGTTTCGGAAGAAGGAACTGAAGCTGCTGCTGCAACTGCTATTACCATGGCCAGAAAAACTGCTATAGTAAAGGATATTTATTTTACTGCAAATCATCCCTTTGTTTACCTAATTACTGATATTCAAACTGGAGTTATTTTGTTTGTTGGGCGATACGTAAAAGGAGAGCAATAGAATTTAATGTAAGCAAGTTTGAATCTTGTTATATCTTGCTAATAAGATTCTCTTATCTGGGTCAAAAAAATATTCGCATTCGTAATTAGCAAAAGGTAATTTTCCTTGTGTACCTATAAATGTCACTTTTATTGATTGTGCAATTATTTGTTTTGGGGTAGTTTTGTATTTTTGAATTTGATTTTTGTACCATCCCATCTGAGTGAGCTCAGGTTGGGTTTCATAAATGCTAATTATTTCATTCTGTTGCTTTTTTAATCCATCTAATTGGTATAGGCTATATGCTATTGCTTTTTTCATTTGTGGATTTTCAGACTCGTTCTGCTCTTTTTCTGTTCTGATAATACGTTGGTTAATGCTAGCTAATTCTTGGTTAAGAGCGTGCATTTTTTCAAGCAAAAAGCTGTCCATTTCTATTTGTAGAGCTATTGCACTATCGTTGCTAAAATATGGTTTAAAATTGTTTATTAAAATAAATTCGTGAATTTGGCAATTGTTTGAAATTTCGAATTTTATTATTTGTTTTTTAGTCTGGAAGTTTTGAGTACAACCAATTAATAAAAATAAGGACAGATATAGAACTATAGTAATTCTCATGTGCAAAGCATTTTATAATGCCCTAAAAGTAAAAAAACCTTCTGAATTTCAGAAGGTTTCTTTGTTGACCCACAAGGATTCGAACCTTGAATGCCTGTACCAAAAACAGAAGTGTTACCATTACACCATGGGTCAATTCCGATTATCGTGGCGGCAAAAGTAAAACATTTTTTTTAATTGCCAAAGAATTTTAAAAAAATATTCATTTTGTTTTCAATACTTTTTTAAGCTAATACAAGAAGCTTTTATCAAAGTTGATTGATCTTTTACATTAGCAGCTTTTAATTACAGAAAAAAGTAAACATCTTTGTTAAAAATTTAGGTATGAATATTCATAAACCACCTAATTGGATTCGTAAATTGTATTACAGCTTTCATTGGCGAATTATCGACACCTCAAAAGATATATATTTAACTTTTGACGATGGACCTACACCAGAAGTTACCGACTGGGTTTTAAAGCTGTTGGATGAATATGATGCGAAGGCTACTTTCTTTTGTATTGGTAGAAATGTGGAACGGCACACCGATATTTACAATCGTATAGTTAAAGCAAAGCATTCTGTAGGGAATCATACTTATAGTCATTTAAAGGGATGGAAAACCTGGAATAACGAATATATTGATGATGTTGAACTAGCATCTCATTTTATCGACTCTAAGTTGTTTAGACCACCATATGGCAAGATACGGCAAAGCCAGATTAAGAATTTAAAGAACCATGGGTATAAAATGTTTATGTGGGATGTTCTTTCTGAGGATTATAACGAGGATAAAACACCTGAACAATGTCTAGAATATGTATTTAAATATTCGACTGTTGGTTCAATAATTGTTTTTCACGACTCAATAAAAGCTAGCAAGAATTTATATGCAATACTACCTGTTGTTTTAAAAATATTTAAAGACAAAGGATATAATTTCCGAAGATTGAAATGATTTTATATATTTGCCTCGCTTTATAAGCAAAGTTCTAAAAATGATAGGGGATTAGCTTCTCGAAGCAAGTTCGGGACAGGCAACTTTCGCTAATCCTGAAAATATTTAGAATACGTTCAAACATTTATGGGGGATTAGCTCAGTTGGCTAGAGCGTTTGACTGGCAGTCAAGAGGTCATCGGTTCGATTCCGATATTCTCCACACTAAAAATCAAAGCCTTACAGATTAATTTTTGTAAGGCTTTTTTTTAAGGTACAAACAAAAGTACACACAAGTCTTTAGTTAAGGAGTATTTTATGAATAACCGTTGTGTTTTTTGATATAAGGATAAACAAGAGGTATAAGTAGTGATAAGCATGTTTAACGTAAGTGTTTTACAGCTTTTTTACAACAAGAAACTTTAATGATTCATACTTTTTTTTGCAAACTCTCTTCCAGGGAATATAATTCCATCTTGTAGGCGTTTTACAGAACCTATAACTTTCTACCTGTAATAACCTTTAATTGATTTTATATTTTTACTCAACTCTGTTATTAATTCAGATTGTTCAGATATTTCAGGTTTGTTTGCTAAAACGGTTAATTTCTTTTTTAGCCTGAATAATACTTTGGGGCAGGGTAACCCTTTCTTGCTTTCATATCTTAATAAATATTCATTTCTATATACCTCTGGAATAATTACACCTTTTGACTTTGCTTCTTTAAGTTTATTATAAAAGATTAATTGCCTTGCAGATGTATTGTAATATAAAGTATCATTTGTTGCTTGCAATCGCTTAAAATAACGCTTACTTCCTAAATATGGGTAATATTTTGGTATAGGTCTATTCATGATAAAATGAGTTGCCAAATCAATTTGATTTACTTTAGCTAAATTAATTAGGTAACCTTAATTCATTACTCATTTGCTCTAAGGCTTGTTGCATACATGACCTTGTAAGCGTGTGTAGATTATCATTTGTATAATATTTGCAAATGCTTCCTTTTAAAGATATATCAGTTTAAAAAATGCACTCACGCCCTGAATATCAAGCATTAAACTTTAACCGTTGTGGAATCAAGAGGTTCTAATAAACAAACGTGTTTATAAACAATTGTACAGTATTCCTGTTACTATTTATTATTTTTGTAGACTAAAAGTAAAACAAAAAAACAAAAAGATATGTTTAAAAATTTATTTGCATTGGTAATTGTTGTTTCATTATTTACTGGAACTATATTTGCACAAGAAGAGGAAAAGGATGAAGAAGGATACCTATTTACAATGGTAAAAGAGCTAACTGGAAGTGATGTTAACAATCAACAGCGTGCTGGTACTTGCTGGAGTTATTCTTCGATGGGAATGATTGAGGCTGAAATGCTTCGCCAAGGGAAAGAAGTAATTGATCTTTCGGAAATGTTTGTTGTACGTAAATCGTACGAAGAAAAAGCATGGAATTATATTCGCATGCATGGTGCCTATAATTTTGGTGGCGGTGGTGCAGTAAACGATGTTTTTAACATTTACAAAAGCTATGGTGCAATTCCTCAAGAAATATACAAAGGCCTAAACTATGGGACCGATGTTCATACTCACGGTGAATTAGATGCTGTTTTGATTAGCTATTTGGATGCTGTTCTTAAAAACAAAAATAAAAAGCTTACCACAGCATGGTTTGAGGGATATAAAGGTATTTTAGATGCATATTTAGGAGAAGTTCCTGAAACTTTTGAATGGAATGGTAAAAAATATAATCCAAGAACGTTTGCTGATGAATTAGTAGGTATTAATCCTAATGATTATTATTATTTTACATCGTTCACACATCACCCATTTTATACTTCTTTTGTATTGGAGGTTCCTGACAACTGGATATGGGCACAATACTTAAATATTCCTATTGATGAGTTAGTTTCTATGTTTGAAAACTCAATAAATAGTGGATATACAATTGCATGGGCAAGCGACATAAGTGAAAAAGGATTTTCATCGAAAAACGGTATTGCAGTTGTTCCTGAAGAAGATTTGGATGAAATGGATGGCGAAGAGCGTTTAAAATGGGAAACCATGGATAAAAAAGAACGTCAAAAGCAGCTTTACAGTTTTGATAAGCCAGTTCAAGAGAAAAAGATTACTCAAGAGATTCGTCAAGATGCTTTTGATAACTACCAAACCACCGACGATCACGGAATGGTTTTAACGGGCTTAGCTAAAGACCAGAATGGAACTAAGTATTTTTACGTAAAGAATTCATGGGGAACTACTTATAACGATTTAGGTGGATATTTTTATGCATCTGAAACATTTGTAAAATACAAAACTATGAGTGCTGCCATACATAAAGATGCAATACCAAACGAACTGAAAAAGAAATTGGGAATAAAATAATCTTATTCTAACAATATGATAAACCTCAAGTCTTAATTTGATTTGGGGTTTTAAATTTTCTTTTAGTGGTCGTTGCGAATACATACTTTGGGTCTTCGGAAACTGCCTTTGTCAGACATACTAATGGCGCGGATTTGCAATCGGCACTTGTCCAAGCCCGTTAACGCACGAATCTTTCGTGTGGTTGTAATTAAATACTAACTAGCCTCTGCAAGAAAACTGCATTTTTTTCGCTTGCCTTGGCGGCAGACAGGACGGGTTCAAACCTGTCTGCCGCCAAGGCAGGTCTCAAAATGTAACGTGCTATTATTATACGATAGTTAAGTACTTATTATTTGCTAAGCTATTCTGAAAATTGTTGCTTCTCTATGAGGTTTTCACCGTTGTAATTAATTATTATCTTTACCAGTTAATTTAGGAATTGTCTGTTTCAGACAATAACAAAACTATATATAAAAATGCACGATGAATACTCACGCGGATTACCGCTAAAAAATATTGACTCCGAAGCTACAACAAACTGTAAAATATCTTACGCAGGTAAATTGAATGTGTTCGACTGGTTAAACAACACACCAATACAGATAGCTAATGAGGAGATTTACGAAGTTCGGTTTAAGAATACACGCAAAGGTTACTTTAGCAACACAGGTGGTATTCGTATAGAAACGGGTGATATTGTTGCTGTTGAAGCATCGCCAGGTCACGACATTGGAATTGTTTCGTTAAAAGGTGCCTTGGTTATGCACCAGCTTAGGAAACTGAAACAATCTACATCCGATTTAAAAACAGTATATCGTAAAGCTAAGCCAAACGACATTGATAAATGGAAAGAGGCTATTGGTATGGAGCACGAAACCATGATTGAGTCGAGAAAAATTGCCAGTGACTTAAAGCTTAACATGAAGATTGGTGATGTAGAATATCAAGGCGATAAAACAAAAGCCATATTTTACTACATAGCCGATGAACGTGTCGATTTTCGCCAATTGATTAAAGTATTGGCCGATCGATTTAGAATTAGAGTAGAGATGCGTCAAATTGGTGCAAGACAAGAAGCTGGAAGAATTGGAGGAATAGGATCTTGTGGACGTGAGCTTTGCTGTGCTACTTTTGTTAATAAGTTTGTTTCGGTAACAACCAATGCTGCTCGCTATCAAGAGCTTTCATTAAACCCACAAAAGCTTGCAGGTCAGTGCAGTAAGCTAAAGTGTTGTTTAAATTACGAGATAGATGCTTACATGGACGAACGCAAAGACTTCCCATCAACAGAGATACGATTAGAGACGGAGCAAGGTAGAGCTATTCATATGAAAACGGATGTTTTTAGAGGTATTATGTGGTATGCTTTTGACAATGGCGTTAAAACTTCTTTTATGCCTTTAGCTGTTGAGAGAGTAAAAGAGATTATTGAAAAGAATAAGCGAGGTGAAAAACCTGAGGCAGAAATTGAAAAAGTGAATATAGCTGAGGCTGAAACTCTTGATTTTAAAAATGTTGTTGGACAAGAGAGTTTAACTCGGTTCGATCAAAAAAGTCCTAAAAAGAATAAAAAGAAAAAACGCAGAAAACCACCTAGGAGAAATGAAGACAAATAGCCTTGTATTTAGTATAATCCTTATATTTGGATTAATTAGCTGTACACAAAATGTGGTTTATGAAATGAACCACGATTTTGAAAATGAAGCTTGGCATAAGGATAGTACACTTACTTTTAATGTTAATATTACAGATACAAATCAGATTTATCATATATTTTTTAATACTAGAATAACCGGGCAGTACGAACATAGTAATTTGTTTTTATTTGTAAATACTGCGTTTCCCAATGAAATAAATACACGCGATACACTCGAATGTATTTTAGCAAAACCGGATGGTGAATGGTTAGGGAAAGGCTTTGGAAATATTTGGTCGAATAAAATAGTATATCGCAAATATATTAAGTTTCCTTATACAGGGGTTTATTCTTTTGAGATAGAGCAGGCTATGCGATCTGATATTCTCCCTTATGTTCTTGATGCGGGAATTATTATTGAGAAGGCAGTAAAATAAATAATATTTTTAGTTTAAATGTAGTTGAAGTGGGAAAAAGAAAACTGCAAAAATTTCAGCAAATTGCTGAATACAAGCATGTTGTTGAGCCAGAAGTTGAAGAATATGTTTCACATAGTCATTCATTAAAAGGAAAATGGTGTTCCAATTTCTTTAAAAACAAAAACCCAATAGTTGTTGAATTTGGTTGTGGCAAAGGAGAATATACTGTTGGATTGGGACAATTATTCTCAAATAAAAACTTTGTTGGTGTTGATATAAAAGGAGCCCGTATTTGGAAGGGAGCAACTGATAGTAATGAAAAACATTTAAATAATGTTGGTTTTTTGCGAACACGCATTGAACTTATAAATTCATTTTTTGCTCTTGATGAAATTGATGAGATATGGATTACTTTTCCTGATCCACAAATGAAAAAGCGCAGAGCAAATAAACGACTTACCTCATCAGTTTTTTTAAAAAAATATCAACTCTTATTAAAGGATAATGGAATTGTACATCTAAAATCGGATAGCACTTTTTTGTATGAATACACGCTTGAACTTATAAAACTAAACGAGTTAGAAATTATTAAAAATACCAATAATCTTTACAAAGAAAATTGGACTGACGAAATATTGAGTATTCAAACTCACTACGAACGTTTACATATTGACGACGGAGATACCATTAATTATGTAAGCTTCAGGCTACCTAAAGATAAGGTATTAATTGAGCCGCTAATACAAGAAGATGAGTGATACAGGCTTTTTTGACAAGGTTTATCAAGTAACCCGATTAATACCTCAAGGACGAGTTACTAGTTATGGTGCTCTTGCACGCTATGTTGGTTCGCCACAATCGTCGCGGATGGTTGGTTATGCCATGAACGGTTCAAGCACGCAAATAGAATTTGTTCCGGCACACCGTGTGGTTAATAGGAATGGAGAGCTAACGGGCAAACACTTTTTTGATGGTTCTAACACCATGCAAGAATTATTAGAATGCGAAGGCGCTATTATTGAAGACAACACAATTCTAAATTTTAAAGATATATTTTGGAATCCAAATACAGAACTTTAAGTGGAAAATTATTATATACACCTTACATAGAGAACTATAAATATATTTAATTCATCTTATAATTTAATGTGTATTATTGAGAGCACTCCGAATAGAAAATGTATATTTAGTTATCTAATTAATTCTTAATTAATTGTCACACTTTAGTTAAATACTTTATTAACATATTCATCCGATGACTTTCCGGAGTGAACTCATTTTTGAATGGTTACTATAAACTAGTTTTTATGTCGAGTAATTCTCAAAACATTTGTCCTTTATGCCAAAGTTCTGGTGAAATTTTTTATCAGTTTAAGAAACGATTATATTACCAATGCAAAAATTGTAGTGGTATTTATGTAGATGAAAACCTTAGGCTCAATTCAAATGACGAGAAAGCCAGATACGAGGAACACAATAATGATGTAGAGAATAAGGGTTATCAAAATTTTGTTTCGCCCATTACAAATGCCATACTAAGTAAATACACTAAAGATGATAAAGGTCTTGACTTTGGCGCTGGAACAGGACCGGTAATTTCTAAAATATTAACGGACCATGGATATTCCATTAAACAATACGACCCCTTTTTTCACAATTACCCTGAATTGCTAGAAAGTAAGTATAAATACATAGCTTGCTGCGAAGTTATAGAACACTTATTAAATCCTAAAAAAGAATTTATAATATTAAATAATGCATTACAATTAGGTGGTATATTATATTGTATGACTGATATATATGATGAAAGTATTGATTTTCATAAATGGTATTATAAAAACGATGATACACATGTATTTTTTTACCATAGGAATACTATTGAATGGATTAAGAGTGAAATAGGGTTTTCTAAAGTAACGATAGAAGATAGACTAATATCTTTTTCAAAATAAGTTATATTCCTTTGTTATTAAAATCTCAATTAACTTGAATTAACCTTACATTTGCAAAATGGTAAGTACTATAAAAAATCAAAAAGAAATTCTCGATAAGTTTGGTATTGAAAAGCTAAATGCAATGCAAGAAGAAGCAGGCTTAGCTATACATTCTAATAATGAAATAGTTTTACTATCACCAACAGGTACTGGTAAAACACTAGCTTTTTTATTACCAATAATTCAGAATCTTGATACTGATTGTAAAGAAGTTCAAGCACTTATTATTGTGCCATCTAGGGAATTAGCTATTCAAATAGAACAAGTAATTCGCCAGATGGGTACGGGATTTAAGGCAAATTCTGTTTATGGTGGTCGTTCAGGCTCGCTCGATAAAATTGACATTAAGCATAGACCAGCTATTCTTGTTGGTACTCCAGGTAGAATCGCTGACCATTTACGAAGAGAGAACTTTTCTGGTAAAAGCGTTAAAACGCTTGTGCTCGATGAATTTGACAAGTCGTTAGAAGTGGGTTTTGAAAATGAAATGACAGAAATTGCTCAGGCCCTACAAAATGTGGAAAAAAGAATTCTAACCTCTGCTACTCAAAAAGTTAAGATTCCTGATTTTGTTAAGCTAAAAAACCCTCTTTATATTGATTACTTGGACGATGGTGTTGTGAGTCTAACTATTAAAACTATTCTTTCTCCTGAAAAGGATAAGCTGGATACATTAACTGATTTGCTTGAACAATTAGGCGACCAACCTGGGATAGTGTTTTGTAGTTTTAAGGAAACTATTAATCGAGTTAGCGAATATCTAACAGTAAATAGAATGAGCCATGGTTGTTTTCATGGTAGTATGGAGCAAGTTGACAGGGAGCGTGCTTTAATTAAGTTTCGTAACGGAACACATCAGCTTTTGGTTGCTACCGATTTGGCTGCTCGTGGTATCGATATTCCTGAGTTAAAGTTTATTATTCATTATCATATTCCACTTAAAAGCAAGGAGTTTACCCACCGAAATGGTAGAACGGCTCGAATGAAAAAAGATGGAACGGCTTATATTTTACTTTGGGAGAAAGATGAGTTGCCTGATTTTATTCAAGAATTAAATCCTAAAAGTTATAAAACTGAAGAGATTCAGAAGATGCAAAATCCGAATGAAACACAATGGCAGACTTTGTATATTTCAGGTGGCAGGAAAGATAAAATATCTAAAGGCGATATTGCAGGCTTATTCTTTAAGCAAGGAAAACTTAATAAAGACGAGTTGGGCATTATCGAAATTAAACAAGATTGTGCTTTTGTTGGTGTTGCTGCTAGTAAAGCGGAGAGTGTTATTGAAGTGGTTACAAATACGAAACTAAAGAAAAAAAAAGTTAGGGTTAGCCTTATTTGATAAATTTTAAAAGTATAAAATGCAGATTGTTTTTATGTGTCATTGGGGAAGCTCGTGGAGCGTGATGGTGAGTTTATACAAAAAATTAGCTGCATAGTTTAAAACTAGATGTGCTTTAAAAATTTACAATTCATTTTATTGCTATGTAAGCCAAATTTTCATAAGTACGATTCTGTTTTTGTAAAGTTTACGCGTAAATATTTTGTATAAAATCCCAATCATCCTAAGATAGCTTAGGGTAGCATATTTCATAATAATTGACTACAAGAAAGAAATATATTGTTATTTTACGTTGGTTGAATCGTTAACGATTTTCACCTCATAGCTACCACAATTTGGGCACATTTCAATTTTGTCGTTCCCCCCGCAAGTATCAACATCATCGTATTCCAATTCTTTTTCTGAGCCAGTCCACTGGCATTTTTTACAGGAGTAGTTCATTAATTAGTTTTTCTTATATTTTTTCTGAACGTACCAGCATTGCCCTCTATTAAAATATAAACACCCTCATTCAAAGCGGAGACATTCATTTTCTTGTTCGTTTTTTATAAAATTAATTGTTCTGATAAATTGTTTATATTAAGTTGTTTAATTATAAAGTTACTGTTTGTTTCAACACTAATTATATTCTTACAAGGATTAGGAAAAATGCAAAATACTTCATTATTTGGCTATTTCAAAAATTATTTATTTAGCATTATTTATGGTAACTAGTTATACAATAGCATGTTATATTATGAGATATGCCTTTGCGCCAGACAGGTTTGAGCCCGCTCTTTCTGCCGCCAGTCAGGCTGACTTATTCGGGAAGGTAGTGCGATTATATATACCTAATAAGCAAGTATATAGAAAAATATATCTCTCAATACAAAAGGCTTAAAATAAGATATATACGAAAGCGTAAAGGGCTATTGTAATAGAATTTGCAGTAAAAAAAGTGCCCTTATTCGGACACTCTCTTTAATTATAGTATTGTGTTTAGTTCTTATTGAACAGGTACAGCTTCTTCCTTAACTACCTGGGTAGGCATTGTTTTAACTATATTCAATTCGTCTATTAAATTTTGGGCTCCTGCAAATTTATCAATTAGCAATAAAACATAACGAATATCAACGTTAATACACTTTTGCATTACTTGCTCAAAAGCAATATCTCCACTCATAGCCTCATAGTTTCCATCAAAAGCTAAACCAATTAATTGGCCCTTACTATTAATTACCGGACTACCTGAGTTTCCGCCAGTAATATCATTATTTGTAGTGAAACAAACATTCATTGTTCCATCTTCATTGCCATAACTACCGTAATCTTTATTTTTGTAAATCTCTTTAAGCTTAGCTGGTACATTAAACTCTTTCACATCTGGATCTTCTTTCTCCATAACACCTTTTAGTGTGGTAAAATAGTCGTAATGTTTTGCATCAGCTGGAAAGTAATCGCCCACCGACCCATATGTTAAACGCATAGTTGAGTTTGCATCAGGATAAAACACTTTATCAGATTTCATTTCTAATAAACCACTAACCAATAAACGCATACCTTCTTGTTTATTAAGATTTGCTTGTTCCTGCATATTAAAAGTCATAAAATAAGTAGAAAAAATACTTGCCGAAGCTGAAAATACAGGATCTTTACTTAGTGCTTTAGCACTAGGTTTTTCTAGAAAAGCATTCAATTTAACCTCATCAACAAAAATCGATTTTTTAAACAAATCGTCTACATATTTATCTACGTTGCCTTTATATTTTCCTTGTATTACAGTTTTAATATATTCAGGATAATACTTTTCTGGTACATCTTGAATAAATAGTTTTATTAAAACTTTAGTAGCTGCTTTGTCTGTTGGTGCATTATAATCTTTAAAAAAGGCTTTTGCGAAAGTCTTAAATTTGTCAACACTAGCATCTACGTTATCTACTGCTATTAATGCGCTATTAAGTTTATTTGCTTTACGAGCAAATAGAAACGCTTCCGCTCCTTGTATTAGTGTTTCGCGAAAATACAACTGAGCAGTTTTAGTATCACTACTTGTGTTTACGGCGTCCTCAATTAACGAAAGAGCAGAGCCATATTTCTTTAGTCTTACATCATCTTCATTTATCCAAGAAATAAATTCATTTTCTAATTCTTGTTTTTGCCCATAAACATCTAGTCTTTTAAGAGCTTTGTTTTGTGCAATTGCATATTTCCAATAGTTTGATGAACGAGCAAATTTTGATGCATACTTAATATAAACATCAACATCTTTATCCATATCAGCTTTCCAAGCATTTTGCTTAACCCCTCTAATTTTCGATATATTTGGATTAATATGCTCAATTGTATACTTTAATTCATAAGATGTCATATAGCGTTGTGTATGACCAGGATAGCCCATAATCATAGCAAAATCGTTTTTTTCAATACCATCAATTGAAATAGGCAAAAAATGCTTTGGCTTAATAGGCACATTATCTTCAGCGTAAGGAGCTGGTTTGCCATCAGCACCCATATACACTCTAAACAAACTAAAGTCAGCTGTATGGCGCGGCCACATCCAGTTGTCAGTATCAGCACCATATTTTCCAATAGTTTCAGGTGGTGCTCCTACTAAACGAACATCTTGAAAAACCTCATAAATAAAAAGGTAATAAGCATTTCCTTTAAACATGCTCTCTACGTCTGCTTTATAGTGGCTGTCTTTTGTTGCCTCATCTGCAATTGTGCTTGCAATGCTATCTACCAACTTATTCCTTTCAGCTTGTGTTGCAGTTTCAGGTATTTGAGATAATATTTGCTTGGTTATTTCTTCTACTCTAATTAAAAAAGAAGCTGTTTTTCCAGGATTCGGGAGTTCTTCTTTTTTACTCATTGCCCAAAAACCATCAGCAAGATAATTATGTTCTTTAGAACTATGCGCTTGAATTTCACCATATCCACAATGGTGGTTAGTTAAAACTAAGCCCTCACCAGAAATTATCTCACCAGTACAATTTCCACCATCTAATGCAATTATTGCATCTTTTAAGCTTGATGAATTAATATTATAAATATCATCAGCTGATAATTGCAACCCTTTTTCAGTCATGGTTGCCATATTCTGATTAATTAGGATTGGTAGCCACATGCCTTCATCAGCTTTTGAAACAAATGAAGTGAACAAAAACAATCCGATAAGAAAAATTGAAATACGTTTCATTTAAAAAAATTTAAAATTCAGTGCAAATAAAATATAAAAAAATGTTATTACTAATATGTACTATATGTTGTATACAATAGTACATATCGTCCTTATTAAGTCTCCTTTTTTTTGAATACGTTACAGCTATTACGCAAAAAAAGTCGTTTTGTTCTATTTGGGTAACTTATGTTAATTAGGAACTACTGTAATATTTTTTCTATAAAGGTTAAGTATAAAAACATAAAAATTAGGTTATCTTTTTGTATTTCAGCACATTTAAATTGCGAATGGCTTGCATTTTATAGTTTAGGTTGTTATATTCGTACTTACAAATATCTAAGGTATGCCTTATCGTCGACTTCCGAATACAGACAGTGCCCGATTACGAGCTATGCAAAAGGCACTAGTAATTGCTGAAAAAATACCCCCATACCAATTAGCCTATAATATTTCAACTTATCAAGAATTAAAGTATTTCTTTCCTGAATTCAAACAAACTACTGATATTCAGAAAGAATCTTTAGAACGGCAAGCTGAGAAAAATAAAAAACATATTGAATATTTAAGAAAAGCACGTTTATTTATTTCGCATTTTATACAAGTATTAAATTTTTCCATTATTCGTGGTGAACTAAAATTAGAAACGAGAAATCTATTTAATTTAGAGGAATATGATAAAAAGCTACCTAGACTAAATACTGAGAACGATATTATTAAATGGGGAGAAAGAATAATTGCAGGAGAAGAAAAAAGGCTTTTCACTGGGCAGTCTCCAGTAACTAACCCATCAATTGCAAGAGTAAAGGTTCATTATGAGGATTTCTTAAGGATACATAAAAATCAGAAATATCTACAGGAGTCGCACAACAAAGCTCTCATAAAAATTTCTGTCTTACGCGATAATGCCGATCGTATTATTTTAACCCTTTGGAATGAAATTGAAAATACCTACAACGATTTAGATGCTGAAGAAAAACGGGTAAAGTGTGCATCTTATGGAGTTGTATACGTATACAGAAAGCATGAAAAGCTGTCATTCTCAAATTTGAAACTTGATAATATGTAATACAAATTATTAATTTGTTTAACCTATTCTAAATATCCGCATCCGCAATTAACGAGGGTTTTAAATACTTTTCGACAACAACTAATAATTTATTAATATTTATTGGCTTTCTAATAAAAGCACTGAACTGTGCTTGCTCTATTTTTTTTATGTCAATATCCTTATCGTAGCAGGTTTGAGCAATAACTGGTAAATTTGGCTTCATTTCTTTTATAATTTTAGTTGCCTCAAACCCGTCAACATTTGGCATATAAATATCCATTAATACTAAATCTATATTTGAATTATTGAGAACGAAATCTATCGCTTCAGAACCATCGTGAGCTCTAATAATTGAGACTTTTGTTCCCTCAAATATTTTTTCAACAAAAAGGAAATTTGCTAGTTCATCTTCTGCTATCAATATAACTTTTCCTTGCCAATTAAAATCCATATTTATAATTTTTTACAATTTCTAAAAAAAACATAACATAATAACAACTGTTTAGCATAAAAATCATTTTATTTTCTATTTACATTAGTTTCTTCAAATTAATTGATTGCTTTATCCACATATCTACATACTTGAACGCCTGTAAGTATAAGCCATTTGTTATATTTTCATTAAATTTTTACCATAGTTTATATTTTCTTTAAAGATAAATTCTTTCATCCGTTTAAAAATTAGTTAAGTATTCATTTTTAATCATATCCTTTAGTGCGAGCTTGTCTGCTACTGGCAGGCTTGACTGTAAATATTTGCCTGCTCGATTTGTTCAGGCGGGCCTCCCTCGCATGATGGTTTCATCCGTTTAAAATTTGTGCTTATGTTGAGGTTTGAATCACCTACCTACCATCAGGCAGGCTATTTTATAGTGCTCTTTCACTATATTGAAAAGCAAAATCATATTTCAAATATTAATCCTTTCAAAACCTACTATTACTATGAAATTTCTATTTATAATTATTTGCGATATTTATTTGTGTCTTGTGAAACAGCTTTATGCAAAGAACTATTTATTTTAACGATGTTTTTAATAGTATTACTGCGTTAAACCTGCCTGTGGCAGACAGGTCTTTGTTTCTCACAAAGCCGCTAAGTTGCAAAAATTTTATATTAAGTCTGCCTTGCCGCAGACAGGTCAATTAGTCATATTGTGCCAATTATTGTAATTAATTATATATCAGATAGATATAAAAGTATGCCGAACCATTGTAACAGAGATAAAGGATAAAATTCGACATTTCTGCTCACACAGGAGTTAAGTCATGCGTTTATTTTAGATGGAAACAAATTATACCAAGCTTAAACAGATTCTAAGTTAATTTGTCATATAAATTGAAACCGGCTTAATTATTGCCGGTTTTATCTTTTTGCAAGGAACAAAAAACGTTTTAAACCGTTAATTCTGCTAATAAGTTAAAATGTAAAAATAGTTATGTCATATTCAACAGAACAAGTTTTTGCGGCTTTACGCAAGGTAATACACCCCGAACACAAAAAAGATATTATTTCTTTAGGGATGGTACAAGAATTAGTTATTGAAGATAATAAGATTTCATTTTCTTTGGTATTCAATAAAGCAAATACAACAAACATTGCAAATCTTAAAAAAGACTGCGTTGCTGCTATTGAAGCAGGCTTAGGCAATACTGTTGAGATTCGAGGCAATATAAAAGCCATGACAATAAAAGAAGACGAAACAGAATCTTCTTTAGAAGGTGTGAAAAATATTATTGCTATTGCATCAGGTAAAGGTGGCGTTGGAAAATCAACTGTTGCTTCAAATTTGGCTGTCGCTTTAGCAAAACAAGGCAAATCGGTTGGTTTAGTTGATGCCGATATTTTTGGACCATCGGTGCCAAAAATGTTTGGATTAGAAGATGCTAAACCTGAGGTTACAAATAGAAATGGGAAGGAGATAATTACTCCTGCTGAAAAATATGGAGTGAA
Source organism: Salinivirgaceae bacterium (assembly GCA_030620515.1). Taxonomy (GTDB): domain Bacteria; phylum Bacteroidota; class Bacteroidia; order Bacteroidales; family SZUA-534; genus JAUXEM01. The sequence continues at coordinate 13,766 of JAUXEM010000013.1, read as the reverse complement.
AATGTTATCTATTGGCTTTTTTGTTAATCCGGTAGATGCATTAGTTTGGCGAGGCCCAATGGCTTCTGGCGCACTTAAGCAATTACTTTTTCAAGGCGACTGGGGAAAGTTAGATTACCTATTAATTGACCTACCACCTGGCACAAGCGACATTCACTTAACACTAGTACAAGAACTTGCAGTAACAGGTGCTGTAATTGTAAGCACGCCGCAAAGTGTTGCTTTAGCCGATGCTATAAAGGGAATAAACATGTTTAAAGGAGAAAAAATTAATGTCCCTGTACTTGGTCTTGTAGAAAACATGGCTTGGTTTACTCCTGCAGAACTGCCTGAAAACAAATATTATATATTTGGCAAAGATGGTTGTAAAGAATTGGCTGAAAAAATAAATACTCCTTTATTGGGTCAAATTCCAATAGTACAAAGTATTCGCGAGGGGGGAGATTCTGGAACTCCTGTTGCGGTTGATGAAAATACAATTACTGGTAAGGCTTTTTATGATATGGCAAGTAATTTTATCGATATTGTTGAAAGTAGAAACACAAACCGTTTAACAACCCAGAGAGTTCTAATTGATGAAAATAGCAAAGGTTGTAGTACAAACTAAACCACTATGGATTAAAAATCCATAGGTTTTGAAAGCGAATGAAATTCGCACATTTTTTACTACGAAGACACAAAGTCACTAAGAGTATTGTTAATGGACTTTTTCACTTTGTGTCTTAGTACCTTAGTGGCTTTGCCCTTAAAAGAGGAAATTTATAGAAACTAAAGTAGCTGCAATAAAACCTGACTACCGCTAGGGTAGTTAGCAGGGTTTTAACCTATAATTTGACAATAAAAAATCCTCGGGGCAGGCCCACTAGGCTTTAAAATTCAACCTGCCCGACTGGTTAGTCGGGAAAAAACAAAACAAAAAAACAAGAAAAATAAATAGGGGTAAATATTTTAATAATTCGTGCCCAATTTGTATTTTCGCTTTATAATAAATATTTTATAGCATGGCTAAAATTAGAGATCTAAAAAACGAGGTAAATTATCTTTCTTACGAAATAATTTCAGATTGTAACACTTACATGTCTTTACATCCTGAAAAAAGAGATAAGGCAGTAAAATTAGTTGAAGAAGCCGTTGAATTGCGGAATTCATTGATTAAGAAAATTAACAATCCAGAGGAAGTGTCAACTAAATATTTCAGAAAGGTAAGACAAGAATTAATTACCGAAGCAGACAAAATATTTGAGAAACTACGCAAATTAATAAAATAAAAGAGGCAGCATTTAGCCATGGTAACCGCATTTAGAATTTAAATTAATGAAACACAGTTTGTTTCTCCACGAATTACACTAAATTAACACGAATTTAAATCAACTAAAGTTGATTTTTAATTATTTTAGTGCAGATTTGAGCAAGTAGTGGATTGTTTTTATATTTTTGAATGCGGTTGCCCTGAGCATTTATCTGTCTTTTTGTTGGTATTCAATTATATACAGTAAATAATTCTCGGGGAATTATACTCCAAGAGCTAAAATTCTAATTTCAACTGTTTGTCTAACAAACGAAATGTCTTTCTATGAAAAGGCGAAATTCCAAACTCTTTAATAGCAGCTCGATGAATTTTTGTTGGATACCCTTTGTTTCTCTTCCAATTATACTCCGGATACTTTTCGTGTAATTCAAGCATATAGTCGTCGCGATAAGTCTTTGCCAGAACTGAAGCCGCAGCAATCGAGAAATATTTACCGTCGCCTTTTACAATAGTTTCATAAGGAATGGTACCATAAGGTTTAAACTTATTTCCATCAATTATAATGTGCTCAAAACCTACTTTTAATTGGCTTAGAGCTTTTTGCATGCTAATAATAGACGCATTTAATACATTATGCTGATCTACCTCTTGAGCTGAGCAGACCCCAACAGCCCATTCAATAGCATTTTCAAGTATATACTCTCTTACTTGGTAGCGCTTTTTCTCAGAAAGTTGTTTTGAATCGTTTAACACACTATGATTAAAATCTACAGGTAAAATTACAGCAGCCGCATATACGGGACCCGCCAAACAACCTCGCCCTGCTTCATCACACCCTGCTTCAATAACACCCTTTTTAAAATACGGAAGTAAATTTGCCATTAGTTTGATTTTGAGCAAATGTAAAAGATTATTCGTTGAATAAAAAACATGTAATATTCTCGAAAATGGAACTAATAAATAGTAATTATAAAAAAATATTTTAATTTTGGAAGTACGAATATTGAACACCCATTCTTAGTAATAATTTAATATGAATATTAAAGAAATATATAGGTTTTTATCTCTTAAACATCAAAATCTTTTTCTTGAGTACAAGGTTAATTTTAAACCTCGATATGGTCATGGTAATCCTCCGCATAAATTACTATATAATATAATAAACTCGAATAGAGAAACATATGTGCATTACATAAATAAAGCATTGTCATATTCTAATAAAATCCACGAAATAAGAAAAAGCATTTCTACCACAAATAATTTGGCTCCTGTTTGGAATAATAATTTTTTGCCAGGTTTAGATATTATTGGTATATATACCCTAATATCTGAGATTAAACCAAATAAATATATTGAAATTGGATCTGGAAACTCAACAAAAGTTGCCTATAAAGCAAAGCAAGATAATAATCTTAACACAAAAATTATTTCAATTGATCCACAACCAAGAGCTGAAATTGATGAATTAGCAGATGAAGTAATTAGAAAACCTTTTGAAGATATTGATTTTAGTTTTCTACATGAACTTGAGGAAAATGATATTTTATTTATAGACAATTCTCACAGAATACTCCCTAATTCCGATTCGCTTGTTTTTTATCTAGAGGTTCTTCCTTTTTTAAAAAAGGGCGTAATAGTCCACATTCATGATATTTATTTGCCATATGATTATCCACAGTTTATGTGTGATAGGTTTTATTCAGAACAATATGGTTTAGCAATGTATTTACTAGCAAACAGCGAAAAATATGAATCTATACTGCCAAATTATTTCATATATGAGGATCAAGAACTAAAAAAACAAATTGAACCGATTTGGAATCACCCTAATTTAGAGGGTGTTGAAAGGCATGGTGGTTCGTTTTGGATTAAAATACACAAATAGAAAATTCCCTTTACTCGTTCTTTTTGATATTTATTGCAATATATTTAATAGTTGGGTGAATGCAGGCAATTTCATAAGAACATTACAAATTTAAAACAAACCAATAAAACCAGACTTATACTAATATTCTTCATAACAAAATATTACCGATAATTTGCAAGGAATTCTTTTTCATTCTAGCATATTATACTATATTCGTTGCTATTCACTAATAGGGGAAGTGTGAAGCGAAAATTTATAACAAATCTGGCATTATTATTATTTCTTAACCTACTTGTTAAGCCATTTTGGATATTTGGAATTAACATTAGTGTACAGAATGCTGTTGGGCCAGAAGAGTATGGATTTTATTTTGCTCTATTCAATTTTTCGGTTATTCTTAATATGTTTCTCGATTTGGGAATCAATAATTTTAATAACCGCAATATTTCTCAGAACAGTAAATTACTGAATAAGCATTTCTCCAATATCATTGTACTCAAAGTACTTTTATCCATAGTATATTTCATAATTAGCATTTCCATTGCCTGGGTTTCAGGGTATAATGCTACACAAATTACTTTCCTACTATTTCTTGTTTTTAATCAGTTTCTATTATCCTTTGTTCTTTACTTAAGGTCTAATTTAGCCGGTTTACATCTGTTTAAAACCGACAGTTTTATTTCAGTATTAGATCGTGCCCTCATGATACTATTTTGCAGTATTTTATTGTGGGGAAACTTTACAAAAACTCCATTTCAAATAAAATGGTTTGTATTTGCCCAAACAGCGGCTTATGTATTGACAGCAATAATTACATTTGTTCTAGTCCTTGTTCATAGCGGTAGAATAAAACCTAAATTCGACTTTGGGTTTATAATAGCCATTCTCAAAAAAAGTTATCCGTTTGCTATTTTAGCATTACTTATGGGTGCTTACACAAGAATAGATTCAATTTTACTAGAACGCTTATTACCTAATGGGAACCAACAAGCAGGAATTTATGCACAAGGCTATGTGTTTTTAGATGGAGCATTAAATTTTGCATTGCTATTTGCAGGTTTATTATTGCCAATGTTTTCGCGCATGTTAAAACTAAAGGAACCAATTGGGCAGCTTACAAAACTTTCTTTTGTTTTAATAATAATTCCAGCTGTTATTATTGCTGCTAGCTGCGTATTCTACCGAAACGAAATAATCAATGTGCTATATCATAGTCATGTGCAAAACTCAGCAGATATTTTTGGTATATTAATGACAGGTTTTGTGTTTATTTCGTCAACCTATATTTTCGGAACATTATTAACAGCGAATGGCAATTTGAAACAACTTAATATATTGGCAGCTATTGGTGTAGTATTAAGCGTTGTTCTAAACTTAGTGTTAATACCAAAACACCAAGCTCTTGGATCTGCAATTTCAGCCTTAATAACTCAATCGTTTATTGCTCTGATTCAAATAATTTTAGTTTTTAGAGTGTTTAAACTTAGAGTAAATTATAAACTTTTAATTTTATTACTGATATTTGCAGCCGGAGTAATTTTAATTGGTGTAATTTCGCGCGACTTACCTTATAACTGGATAGTTAGTTTAGGCATAATGGTAACATTAAGTGGAATATTAGCATTTAGTATAGGCTTAATAAAAGTAAAAAGCATTTATCAAATTATAAAACACGACAAATAACTAGTAATAGACACCTAATAAATAAAAACACATTAACTCATTTATAGTAAATTATAGAAAAAAATTATAAACAATGAAATATCAAAAACTTAATATTATTCTAGGCTGGGTAGCTTTTGCGGTGGCAGCTGTTGTTTACATTTTAACGATTGAGCCAACAGCCAGCTTCTGGGATTGTGGTGAGTTTATAGCTACAGGCTTTAAATTAGAAGTAGGACACCCACCTGGGGCTCCATTCTTTATGTTGCTTACTCGCTTCTTTACTCTTTTTGCAGGTGGTAATCTTGAAAAAGTAGCTATGATGGCGAATATAATGTCGGCATTAGCAAGTGCTTTCACTATATTATTCTTATTCTGGACTATTACCCATTTAGCTAAAAAATTAATTAAGGCTGGTCAGGAATTAACCAAAGGACAAACCATTGCAATATTAGGTAGTGGATTGGTTGGAGCTTTAGCTTATACTTTCTCTGACACTTTCTGGTTTTCGGCTGTTGAAGGGGAAGTTTACGCAACATCCTCTTTGTTTACTGCTTTTATTTTCTGGGCAATCCTTAAATGGGAAAATATTGCCGATGATAAATACAGTGAACGATGGATTATACTTATTGCCTATGTTGTAGGCTTATCAATTGGTGTACACCTACTAAACCTATTGGCAATTCCGGCAATGGTATTGGTTTACTATTTTAGAAAATACGAAACAACTCCAAAAGGAGTTTTTTGGTCGCTAATTATTTCAGGTATAATACTTGGTTTTATTATGTGGGGTGTTGTACCTGGTGTTGTTAAAACCGCATTTATTTTCGATTTAATATTTGTTAATACACTTAAATTGCCTTTTAATAGTGGTATGTTATTTTTTATAATTGCTATGGCTGGTATTTTAACCTGGTTAATTTATTACACTCGCAAAAAACAACATCCAATATTTAACCTCATACTAATATCGTTTACATTTATGATGATAGGTTACAGTTCGTACGCTGTTATTGTAATACGCTCTAACGCCACTCCTCCAATCGATCAAAATAATCCGGAAGATGCATTTTCATTACTAGGTTACTTAAACCGTGAACAATATGGGGACCGTCCCTTATTTTCGGGACAATACTACAATACACCCATTGACACAAAAAACCCTTATGCCGACGGTGCTAAAACATGGGTTAAAAAAGACGGTAAGTATGTTGAAGGCCGTAAAAAAATTAAATATAACTATAACAATAAGCTAACTACCTTCTTCCCAAGAATGTACAGCTCGCAAGCTCACCATGTAAACGATTATAAAATGTGGGCAAAAGTTAAAGGCTACAAGGTAAAAGCATTGAATAACCGTGGCGAAATGGAAACGTTCATTAAACCAAAGTTTAGCGAAAATCTACGTTTTCTATTCCGCTATCAGATAGGGCATATGTATGTTCGATATTTTATGTGGAACTTTTCCGGAAAGCAGAACGATATTCAAGGACATGGTGGCCCATTAAAAGGAAACTGGCTAACTGGATTAGACTTTTTTGACCAAAGCTTTCTTAAACTAGGTTCGCAAGAAAATTTACCCTCGGTTTATGCCAATAACAAAGCACACAATAAATATTATATGCTTCCTTTCTTGTTAGGATTATTAGGGCTTATATATCATTTTAATAAAGATAAAAAGAACGCCTGGATAGTAATGGCCTTATTTATTCTAACAGGTTTGGCCATTGTAATTTACCTAAATCAGTACCCAAGGCAACCGCGTGAACGTGATTACGCATTTGCCGGCTCATTTTATGCCTTTGCTATTTGGATTGGATTAGGAACCTTTGCTTTATACGATATTTTAAAGAAATATCTTAGCGATTTACCGAGTGCTGCTGTAGCAACTGTTGTTACTCTCTTTATTCCTGGATTAATGGCTGCTGAAAATTGGGACGATCACGATAGGTCAGATAGTTATATTGCTCGCGATTTTGCCTATAACTACCTACAAACCTGTGAAAAAGATGGGGTTATTTTTACCAATGGCGATAACGATACTTTCCCCCTTTGGTATATTCAAGAGGTGGAAGAGGTTAGAACCGATGTAAGGGTAATATGTTTGCCCTACTTAATTACCGATTGGTATATCGATCAAATGAAATCTAAGTACTACGAGTCAGAACCAATACCTTTTAGCCTTACACGAGACCAATATGTTACTGGCAAGCGCGATCAGGTTCCGGTATTTGAAGATAAACGCCTTACTGAGCATGTTGAATTAAAGTCAATTATTGATTTTGTTGGAAGTAACGACGATAGAACAAAGCTATCAACTAATATGAATGATAAAACAGATTACTTCCCAACCAAAAAGTTTAAAATTACTGTTGACTCAGCAAAGGTTATGGCTAACAATGTGGTTAGGCCTGAAGATGCACACCTTATTGAAGATGAGATTTTATGGAGCATGGGATCAAATTATGTGCTTAAAAACGATATGATGATTCTCGATTTACTTGCTAATTCAGAATGGGAACGACCAATATATTTTGTTTCGGTAGGTTCGGGTAACGAAACCAACATGAAAGACTATTTCCAACTTGAGGGTTTTGCATCTCGCTTTGTTCCAATAAAAACAAAATATGATATTCAAGCAATTGGAAGAATTAATTCTGATATTCTTTACGATAATTTAATGAATAAATTCCGTTGGGGAAACATGGGTAAACCAAAAGTTTATCTTAATGAAAATACTCGTAGAACTATTCGTATTGTAAAAATTAGAAATAATTTTGGGCGTTTAGCAAAAGAATTATCCAAAGAGAATAAAATAGATTCGGCTCAACTTGTACTAAACCGATGTTTGGAGATTTTACCAACTGATAAAATGAAGATTGAATATTTCGATAATCATTTTATTGAAGCCTTTTTTGCCGCTGGCTTAAATGAGAAAGGTGCTGAGTTATCGCTTGTAATGGCTAACGATGCGTTACATGATATTACTTACTATGTTGAATTAGATAAAACATATAAAGGGGCTTCAAATCAAGACAAGCAACTGGCTTTTGTAACCGTTCAATGGTTACACGATGTAGCTAAGCGCAATAATCAAACAGAATTAGTTAAAGAGCTTGAACCAATTCTTGAAGAAATGTACCAGTTATATTCCATTTCAATGAACTAATAAAATAAATATAGTATACTAAAAAGTGGCTGTTTCAAGATATTGAGACAGCCTTTCTTTTTTATCTCCTGTCTACAAAACTACTATAGGGCTTGCTGAAAAACACATACATCATATAAATTCAATTAGTTACAAAGACTTTTCAATCTTTAGGTGCAAGGTTTCTTATGATATTTTACCAATTCCCATGCACCTCTTTTTACAATTTTTCCTTATTTTATATTCTAATATGTTAGTCAGAAGTGATTCATCTACTTCACTATCTGCGACTCGAAGTATATTAATACATCTACGTCTTGCTATGTTTGTAGCTAAATCACTTCTGACTTTTTCAGCAAGCCCTACTATAGTTTTTATGTTTGCATAACAGAAATAACGATTTTACTTTATAAAATATCTTTTGTACATTTATTTATCATAACAAGCCATTTAACCACACTCATGAAAAACACCAATATGGAAGACTTAAAAAGCTCAGAAACCACACTTAGAATACTTATGGAGCTTAGCCTAGAGAATACTGGCAGCCGCAATGACTTTGCTAAGCGAATGAAAATTAGCTCAAGAAGGTTAAGCGCGCATAAAAAGAAAATAGAACAAGTGTTAGGTGTAAAAATACCTTTCTGCCGACAAAGAGGAAGCTATACTATTTTAGAAAATAACAAACAAAAACTACCCCCCTTATTTAGAATCTGTTTAAACTAGCGTGAGTTTGAAAGGGACAACCTCCGATCCTGAAACAAGCTAACTTAGTTGTATTAAACAAAACAAAAAAATTACAACTATGAAAAAACTAATAATTTTAGCATGTGTTTTATCTATTTCCGCTATAGGAAGTGCGCAAATTGAAGTAAATTCCAGTGGAAAAACAGGAATAGGAACTACACCTACAGATGCCAGGCTTACACTTGGGGGTGATCATATTACATTAATTCGTATGTTAAATGGTAATAATCATTCTTGGATTATTGGAAACTATCACACCTCGCCATGGTCAGCTCCTAACACATTAGCGATCTACGATGAAACAAGCGCAAGACTTGTAATGGAATTTAGACAAGATGCTACCTATATTCACAACAAATTAAGAGTTGGAAACGGAAATGGAATAATTCATAGAGACTACAAAGGTTCTGGTGGCCAAACTACAAGCTATGATTTTAATCCTAATAAAAGTAATACAAGCTATATGGGAACTATATTTGAACACACCCATTCTGAAAGTAGTGGTTTTTATGGAGATAGCGACTTTGCTGTAATTTGGAGTGCGGGTGATTATGGGTATTTACTAAAAGTACTCGATGAAGATGGAATGAATCTAAAATGGTATCTTGATGGGAGTGGCAATGCATTTACCAATAGCGACAAAAACAAGAAAAAGGATATTAAAAAAATAAATGGTTCTTTAAACAAAGTTAAAAACCTAAAAGGCGTTACTTATAAGTTTATTTTAACCCCAGACGAAGAGCTGAAGAACGATTCAATAATTAATGGGCTAATTGATTATAGCGGTGATATTGAGAATTTTAAAGAGAAAATTAAGAAGGATAAAAGTGGATTTCTAGCTCAAGATATTGAGAAAATAATACCTGAAGTTGTTGAAACAAATGAAAAAGGAGAGAAATTTGTAAATTACAGTGGAGTAATTCCTTATTTAGTTGAAGCTATTAAAGAGCAACAGATTATAATCGATGAACTTGATTACGAAATATCAAAGTTGAAAACAAAAGATAGTGGATGCCAGAAAAGTGGCACTACAGAACTAACAACTGCGAATAGCATTGAGCAAAACAACCCTAACCCATTCTCTCAATCAACCAGTATAAATTATACTGTTATGAGTGAAGCTAGCCATGCAATGATTTGCATTTACGATTTAAATGGTACACAGCTTAAATGTTATGAAATAAACCAAACTGGCATTGGCACACAGATTATTAGTGCTCATGAATTAACTGCAGGTATGTATTTGTATTCGCTAATTGTTAATGGGCAGTTGGTGGATACAAAAAGAATGATATTAACCGAGTAATAGTACTTTCTCAAATAAGGCTATTGAATTATTTAAATTGAAGTATTATGGAAAAGATATTAATAATAACAATAATATTGTTTAGTATAACAGCACAAGGTTATTCACAATCAAAAGAAAAGAATCTTGAAAAATACTGGTACTATCGTGAAAGGTTAAAAAACTTTGTAAAAGTTAGCAGTTTTTATCATGAGCAAGGAACTAATTTACCGGCTGCTAGAATTTCTGAATCCGGAACTGATATTCATTGGGATGATGGGAATGGTACATTTAGTCATTATATTGGAATGTTAGCCACTGAGTATAAATTATTAAAAACATATAATCAAGATTATACACAAACTGTAAAAGATTTATATTATGCATTAAAAACATTTGATAGGCTTGACGCTCAGGCAGAAATGTATTATAGAGATCCACAAGTAAACCAAAGCTCAGACTTAAATGGGTTTTTTATTCGATCGGATATTACTCCTGACTTTATCTCAAAATTTGCTAATGATGGTTACGATAGTTATTTTAAACAAAATTCAGTAAAATTTGGATCTGTTTTTGATCCTGATAGTGTTTATGAAAATGGTAATAATGAAATGAGCGAAGACAATGTTTGGCATTTACTGGAGGCATACTCGTTGATAATTGCTTTAGTAGATAATGAATACGTTGATGGACAATTAATTTATTTTAAAAGTGAAGTTCAAGCAGATATTGACAGAATTATGAATATGATGCAACACAACAATATGGTTCATACTATTGCTTGGGACATAATGCCACCATCGAATATTAAGGATGATTTAGCCTACAAGTGGTATGTTGAAAATCCTGCAACAAATAATCTTGTGCCAGATGGAGATGGTACAGATGGAACTATGCTTTATATGGCTTATGCTTTTGCAAAAGCAGGGAACAGACTAACTGGTAATAGTAGCTTTTTGCCTCCAAATTATTCGGAACTTATTTATAAAAAAATGTTGGCAACACCGCTTATACAAACATGCCTTTCTTTAGATGTATATGAGGCTGTTGGCGTTATTTATACACCACTCCCAGCTCCATTTTCTTTTGTAGATGTGGAACTGTCTATAAAAGGAGGTGGGTATCATGAAAAGATATATGATTTTGTACCTATAAATAGAGTATCAACGGTTAGATCAAAATACACTTGTTTACATGATATTGTTGATGATGATTATGAATTGCGAACCCTGTGTGCAACGGCTAACCTTACCGATGAAGATAATAAACCACCATATGAAATATTAATAGATAAGCAAAATCAAAATATAGTAGCAAAATACGAACATTTACCTTTAATTTGGTGTATACTAAATAACGATTATTCTCGTATTACAACCGATCATTCATCGTTTATACATGAGCTTTTAAGTAAAGCCCCCAAATGTGGACCATTTTATTTTAACCCTGATAATAATGGTGGAGAATGGGCATATCACTCGCGTTTGGTTTGGCCCGAACGGAATTTAGAAGATGTAGAGCGAGGCCAATACAATGGCTTAGATTATATGTTATTGCATAATCTGTATTGGCTATCAACTTTAAATAAAAATTATTCAGACAATATTACTTATAGTCAAAGTTCAAACTCCAATAGCATTGTATATGCTGACAATAGCATAACTTGTTCTTCCCCAATTTTACTAAATAACAATTCATTAGAACTCAATGCGGCTAATAGTATCTATTTTGGACCTGGTTTTAAAGTGGATATTACAAACGGGAATAGTTTTTTTGCAAATACAAATATAAATAATCTTACATTTAAGGTCTATTCAACTGAAAACTACACTGGATGCGAACATTTACCAGTTAGAAATAATTCAATGCAAGAATAATTAAACATGAAATATATGAGACAGTTTTTTTTCCTTTTTTTAATAGCAGCAATAATATTTATTTTTAAGGCTTGTGACCCCAAACAATACAGCTATATAGATAAAGATACCTTGTTTTTGTTTGAAGAGGGAGATTCTATATTTTACTCCTGTGAAAATAAGGTGGATGCTTTTGTTATTGAATATGTAAATAGAAGTATTAGTAATTCGAGTAAAAGTTTGAACGTTGAGTATTTATATATCTCTTATACATCATTGCAAGATGATAGTTTATGGTGGAGATACGATCGTGATCCTAATAACTTAACTGTTTGTTGGGGAAGTATGGAATCGTGTTCCATGCAACCATCAAGCACATATAGTACTTATCTTATTGGTGGCTATACTTTTAATTATGTATACACTTTTAATTATGTAAATGGTTTTACCGATAACAACGAGCAGGTAAACGATACAGATGTTAGGAAATTATTTTATACCAATAAATATGGCGTAATAGCCTATGAAATATATAGTGGTGAATTATTTGAAATTGATGTAGATCGTTTTCCTGCACATGTAGAATTACCTTAATTATTTTACACTAAAATAATAAACCATGAATACAAAAACCTTACTCTTTTTAACTGCCTTACTCTTTACTTTTCTAGGCTGTGACGATGGCGATGAAAACAACAATATTGACAACGAAGTTATAGAACCAACCATTTACCAACTAACAGGTTGTGTACAAAAAGGACCATTTATTAGTGGAACAGTAATTGAACTTTACGAGTTGGATGCAAACTTTCAACAAACGGGTAAATCCTTTACTTCTGAGATAATAAGCAATAATGGCTCATTTGAGCTTGATAATATTCCTCTTGAAAGTTCAAACATTGAACTTAAAGCCAATGGTTACTATTACAACGAGGTAAGTGGCCTATTATCTGAGTCGCAACTTAATTTAAAAGCTATTGCAACTATTAATCAAGAAGCAACTATAAACATAAACTTGCTCTCACACCTTGTAGTCGACCGCATTAAACAACTAATTACTTTGGGCGACAACTATGAAACAGCCAAGCAAACAGCTCAAAGCGAACTTTTAGATGTTTTTAAAATAAGTGATATTAGCATTAATGCTTTCGAGCTTTTAAGTCTTGACAATAACAATAATGAAAGTGCTATACTTATTGCTATTTCTGTTATTATTCAAAGCAATAACAATGCTGCCGAACTAACACAATTTTTAGGCAACCTTAAATCCGATTTCTCTGACAATGGAACAGTTGACAATGCAGAAATGCTAGCAAACCTATTATTTAATGCCAAAAGCATAGAGGCTGCAGACATAAGGAGCAATTTAACTAAAAAGTACACCGAGCTAGGCCAAAGCATTACTATTCCTGATTTTGAACAATATATTGAATTATTTATTGGCGACGATTCTGGTGACCCTACCACTGAAATTACTTTTCCATCAAATGGCAAACACGGTTCAAACCTGTTGGCAATGAATGATAATGACGAAATAAGCAAAGGAACAACTTATAGTCTTGCAGCAGCTTTTCCAAATGATCTAGATTTAATTTTAACCCTAAAGATAAATTCTGCTAATGGTAATATTGTACCTACTGTTGATGAACGCAAACAGGAATTTTGGATAGGATCGCTCAATAATCGCGATGAAATATATGCCCAAACAAAAGGACAAATTGCTGACTTACCAATACTATTTAACGATACAGGTGATATAGAAATTGAAATGGGATTTCATAAAGCTGGTACCATTAATGAATACCTGAGTGGTAAAAGTATTTATTTAACCATAAAATAAACCGTATCTAAAGTACAGTTATTTGCATAGAGCTAATTAGTGTTTGCCCGAAAACTATAACCACGCTGATTATCAACAGTATAATGTTAATAACTTCTTTGAATCTCATTTG
>JAUXEM010000057.1 GCA_030620515.1 Salinivirgaceae bacterium | reverse complement strand
TGTAAACCTTGGCGGCAGACAGCTATGTGGCCGCTTGACTTATTCGGGTTTACCTTTAGGCAGGTAGTGAGGCAAAAAATAACATGTTGATATTATGCATGTTAGCCATAATTTCAATTTTTTACAATGCTCTCATTGCCAACTAGATATAAAATTTTAACGAACTATTGATATATTTAAGATCACTAAATTCGTAGTAGCTAATAAAAACAATGAGTTTTATTGCTAAGGCAAGCTACTTGCGTAATTAATGGTGTTTTTGGTCAAATTATTTTTGTAATTTAAATTAGTTTACTAGATTGCATTACCAAATTTCTTTTAAACAATAATGACCCAAGACAAAAGCAAAACAATATATTCTTATAGTGGCAATTTATCTTTTGATATTATTGAAAAGATTTTATTTAAATCAAAAAACAAAATAGATGTTTTAGGTTTTGAACATATCGTGAACAAACGTGTATATTCAGTATTAGTTGAATGCCTAGAAAACACTTACAAACACAATAAGAAAACAAAACACACTCCAAAACACGAACAGGTTGAACTTGTACTAGAAAATTCGGATACCAATTTTACCATAAGTATTAGTAACTATATTGACAAAGATAATCTTACTGAATTAGCAAGTAAAATTGAGAAAGTGAATTCATTAGAATTATCTGAACTAAACAGCCTTTATAGAGATGCTATTTCAAAAGCACTAATTTCAAAAAAAGGTGGAGCAGGATTAGGAATTATTGAAATTGCTAGAAATTCAAGACAAAAAATAGTTTATAATATAATTCGAGAAAATGGTACTGGTATCTACTTAAATCTTCAAATTAAAGTTGCCGGCAAACTTAAATGATACTAAAATGAATCCATTAATTATAAAAGAAACAATAGCCACACCCAAAGTTACTTTTAATATCTCTGAAAATAATTATGAGATTAAAGGCTGCAGTCGTCCCGAAGATGTACGTGACTTTTATAGTCCTATAATTGATTGGCTCAAAGAATTTAAAGCTACTATAAACCAAGAATTAAAAAACACATATACTGCAGCTAATCCAATTATTTTCAGGTTTAAATTCGACTATTTTAATTCATCGTCAGCTAAGTTTATATTAGATATTTTGGTATTTATTAATGAAATACACAACGAAGGTTTGCACCTGCAAATTGATTGGTATTACGATGAAAACGACGACGATATGAAAGAGGTTGGCGAAGAACTTTCAGAGGTAGTTGATTTTCCATTCCACTATATTGTAACTAGCAGATAAAAATATTTTATTTAGGACTTAACCAGAAAATCAGCTTTTTTCAAGATCTTTATTGCTTGATAACAATTTTGCATTTTAGTAAAACGTATACAGTCAGCAATTGCTAGCAGATTCATTACTAATGCTGTGAAGGCTGCAACTATTGCAATATAAAACAGAGACTTTCGAATTAGGTGCTAATTGGGCTTAAGAATCAATTTTGCCTCCTCAATTAATTCATTTATTGTTGGACGATAGTCATCAAAATTATCCTCAATTCTATTTAGCTCACGTTCTTTCCATCTTTTAATTTTCTCCACTCCAATTTCAGATTGAGCCTGCATAACATACTTAACAAAGTCTTGATTATTTATAATTTCCTCCTGTAGACGAGTAATGCTTTTCTGCTTTTCTATCTCCACAACCCTTATGGTTTTTTCTTTAATTTGCGTCAATTCCTGTTGAGCTACTGCCACTATTTTCATCTCCTCTAAGCCGAGTAATTCATCATATGCTCCACGTCGCGATATGAGCTTAACAAACATTGGACCGGTTTCAATACACATAAACATAAGAAGAATAAATATACCAGTATATTTAATGCCTTTGTTTTCTTTTCCTAATTGACCATATGCTTCAATTCTTGCCAAAAAGCCTGTAGCTTTGTTTAATGTTTCATTACCCGATTTTAATTGTTCATCATGCAAAACGCTCATTTCTGAAATTCTCTTGTGGTTTGCATCTACTAACGGATACAGCCTTATTTTCTCCTGCTCATATATTTCATTTACCCTGTCATATTCTGCCTTTTTCTCTTTATAAACAGGGCCCTTTCCTAATTTACCTGTGGGGCTTCTACCCTCGGCCTCTTCAACAAATAATTGAAATAAACCATTACGCTGAACCAATAAATCACTAATGGTTGTTTTAATTTCTCTATTTTGCTCCTTAAGTACTTCTATTTCAGAATAACTAATGCCAACAATTTCTTTATAATCATTAAATTTTTGCTGGCTCATTTTATCAATTTGTCCATCTATTTCCGATTCAAAAAGCTTTAATTCAAGTGGTCTGGAAATTACTACCGCCAAAAACATGGCTAGTATTATACGTGGACTAGCTGTTAAAATTTCCCTTAAAAACTTTTTCTCCTTACGTAAACTTGCAACCAAATACCAATCGAAAAAAAAGATAAGCACACCCCAAAATACACCAAATATTGTGGCTAAATAAATATCTTGAAATACAGTATAAAACGCATAACTACCCGACAGTGATGCCATAACGCCAGTAAGAAAAACTATCATGCCTATTCCAAAAAAAACATTAAAATCGGTAGGACACTTTTTTAGAATATACAAACGTGCACCTGAGCACCAGCAAAAAAACTTATATACTCCCTTAATCCGAGGAGCTGATTTATCTTTAGATATAAATTCCATAGCAAAAACATTATAGTGAACCGCCACTCAAAATAAAAAAGATATATTTAAAAAACTATTCGCTTCTATTTTCATAAACAACTTAAACATAGCGAATGTTACAGTAAAAACAAAAATATTTGCACATATACTACTTACGCATTGCAATATCCATTAAGACTATAATTGTTTGGGGTGTAATATTATCAAACAAAGTTAATGACTGCTCTTATTACTATAAGCGATGAACAAATTAAACAAATTAGAACATATATAATTGAATAGTTTCAGAGTCAAATGACCTTTGGTAAGTGGGTTTGTGTAGTTTTGCAATAAACATATTCAGTGGGTCACAAGGCATCTTGCCTAGTTTTCAATTAGGTTAGATACCAAGTTAAACAATATCAGAAGGACATTGCAAGTAATTCAGATGCTACACAAAGGAGCGTGGCAGTTGAAATATTTTAAACAAAATTTAATTATTTGTTGAATAGGTTCTAAACAGGATGGGATTACTTCGTTGCACTTGCAATGAAACATGAGAGTAAATAATTCTAAACTATTAGGGATTGCTCCCCAGCCTTAGGCAAAATCGCAATGCATAAATCAGGATAGGACTGCAATGATACTAAAGTGTATAGGATTAAGGACTAATACGCGACCTTGTCCTCCTTGTTCTGCCAATCGTTAAAAGCCTTAATGGCTTTTTTTGGCAAAAGTTGTGTGAAGCTAACTTTTCGTTTATCTATAGGTAAATCAATTTCGTCGTAAATAAAAGAATCGTCGAAACCAATATTTCTAGCATCTGTTTTATTATTGCCATAAAATACCTTGTCAATATGTGCCCAATAAATAGCTCCTAAACACATTGGACAAGGTTCACACGATGTATAAATAGCACATCCTGATAAATCAAAAGTACTTAATATTTTACAAGCTTTTCTAATTGCATTTACCTCGGCATGCGCCGTAGGGTCGTTCTCAATAGTAACGCTATTGGTTGCAGCTGCAACTATTTTCCCATCCTTAACTATAACTGCACCAAAAGGACCAGCTCCTTTTTTAACATTATCTATAGATAGTTGAATAGCATCTAGCATGTATTTATTGTGATTATGCATTTAATTTTAAATTTTTTATATTATTATAGTACAGTATATTTTGAGACCTGCCTGAAGGTAAACCTTGGCGGCAGACAGGTATGAGCTTGTCTGACTTGCCCAAATTATTCATGTGGGCTTATTCGGACAGGTAATGAGACGAAATATAACACATTGATATTCTGTATATTAGGCAAATTTGCCAATTTATTGCAAAACTCCTATTATCAACCAGACATAAACTCCTAATAATCAGCCTGTATGCCAAACAGGCAGGCAACTCACACCGCGACTTGCGAATTTTAGTTTATTCATAACTGTTATAAACAACCAACATTTCTTGTCTTACTATTCTACTAATATCTCTTTACTCTTTTTATATATTTCTGATAACATTGGTAGCACACAACTTAATAATTTCTTGCACTATATTAATCTCGTCTGACCAAGCGTACGAAAATAGTTATCTTTTTTTAATTCTGCATGTAATAGTTTTGCTTTTCAATCATTTGAATGTATTTGCCAAATATTTGGAGCTTTTGCTGAACAAACTGAGCAGCCTATGCAATTGTGTTTCTTATAAATTATTTTTTTCAAAATTCATTAAATTAATTAGAGCCTGTCTATAAAGTAGAGAGTTTGAACTAGAAAGTTTGAATTTAAGCCTGCCCGACTTATTCATTCAGGCGGGGCGTGCGATAAATCTAAACCGCAGAATACTGGTGTATTTCAGGATTTAGATTTTGAGCAACAACGCAAAAGTCGGACTTTATAGACCAACTCTAATTAGTCACTAATTTTGATAGACACCTTATAGCCACCATGTTTTCGTATATTAAATACATGTCCATCTTCAAAAATTAAGTACTGTCCTTTTATACCTTTAAGCTTACCGGTAAATGTATTTGTTTTATCAAGGTTAATACTTTTAACTTTTCCTGGAAACGCAAGTACTGGGTATTCAAAGTTTGTTATCTCATCTTCGTCGCAAATATAGTACTGATACTCATGGGGTAAATATTCACATAGTCTTTCTTTTTCCTCAAGCAGATCAATAGAATCTGTATTGATTCCTTTAAGCATATTTCGCCAGTTTGTTTTGTCGTTTACGTATTGTTTAAGCTCCACTTCAATAAGACCTGCCAATTGCCGATATGGTGTAATGGCTAATTTAATAGCCGATTTAGCACCTTGGTCAATCCAGCGAGTTGGTAATTGGGTGTGTCGTGTTACTCCAACTTTTAATCCGCTGGTAAGCGATAAATATACATAATGATCAATTAAACAGTTTTTTTTAGCCCACTCCATATCTCTAGCCACCCCATTGTGTGCTTCACAAAATTCTGGATTAATTACACTAGAATCTGTTTGAGGCAAAGAAATAAAACAGGGATAACAAAATCCCTGAAAAAATGATGATTTGGTTTTTTTATTGCAATAAATACAATGAATTACATTATGATAGCTTATTTGTATGGACTTATTAAGCCAATTATTTACCAACAATTTCTCATTTTCTAATTTAAAGTAATACCTGACAGGTGTATCATATTCTGACAGCATCTTATGTAAGAGTAGTTCAATTTTCATTATAAATATTTCTTAAAAATAATAAAGAGTAAAAATATATTGATAAAACATATAAAAAAAACGAAAAAGCATTTTGTTATTATAAAAAATTGCTACTTTGGCATCGCGAATTAGGGTATGAGGAATTATTTTGTTTTAATATTATTAGTAGCATTCTTGCTATTGGCAAAATACAGTTACGCAATCAAAAATGATTCTGTTGCTGATAGCCTTAGCATGCAATTAAATAATGAAATAGTTGATAAACTAAAGGGTAACAATGATATTGCAGAATACCTTTTAAGTCAAAACGACTCTTCACTTCTTGAGTATATATACCAAGGACTTTCATCGAGCTTATTAACTAATTCCATTAGCGAAACTATTCGTGCCTATAAAATTCTGGGGGCTTATTACCAACAAAACTTTTACTATTCTACTGCAATTAACAATTATTTTACTGCCTTATCTTTAGCTGTAACAAAAGAACAAAAATCAGACTTGTCAATTCATATTGCTATTTGTGAGATGGAAATGGAAGAGTATATGCAAAGTTTGGAATATTTGCGACAAGCAAAAAGTTACTTGTTAGACTCGGAGAATAACGAGCTATGGTATAAAGCATATTTATATGAAGGGCAATGCTATTTTCAGTTTGGAAATTTTGAATTAGCTCGACTAAGATGGGAAAAGGCCTTACTATATGCCGGTAAGTTAAACTCAAAATACAAAAGGGCAGAAATTAATTCAAGGCTTGGTGAAGTAAGTATTTATCAAAATGAATATATAAAAGCATTTAAATATCTGAACACAAGTATTAAAGGATCAATAGCTGACTCAATATCTAATACTTATGCTTATGCTATGAAAAGTATAGGACATTTATATAAAATAAGCAAAAATTACGATGAGGCTAAGCAATACTATAATGCTTCAGAAACTATTTTTGACATACTAGGTAATAAAAAGGAATATGCCAATCTTTTAGTTGAAAATGCAAGTATTTGTATAGAACAAAAAGATATTAGGGGTGCATATGTTAAATTTTATGAAGCGCAAAAAATATTTGAGGCAACTAAATTTTCGAAGGGTTTAGCAAAAGCACATATTGGCTTAGCTCTTTGTTTAAGAAAAAATGGAGATATAAACTTTGCTTATTTGGAATTAAAAAAGGCAGAGAGTCAAATGAGAAATGATTTTTCAGATCTGTTATCTTCAAAAATTAAGTTAGAGTTTAGCGAGTGGCATTTTCAAAAAAACAAATATGACAGTGCCTTATATAATGCCCAATTTGCATTGCAATACCTAAAAAGATCAAGCAACTTGGTTGAGCTTGCTTACTGTTATGAATTAATCTCAGACATTCAATTTGCAAAGGAAAACTATAAAGAATCAGCAATAGCATTTCGTGAATATTCTGCTACCAAAGACTTAATTCATTCTATAATATACTCTCAGGAGTATAAATATTTACAGTCTAAGTACGAGGTAGAAAGAAAACAAGGATTAATTGATGTTTTAACTAAAGATAAAAAGCGACGAGAAAATACCATAATACAAAATAAAATTACCATAGAAAAGCAGAAGGCTTTTATTTTGCTTGGGGTTATTGTTTTGGCTTTTCTATTTATATTGGCTTTTATTTTAGGGTCGTGGTTAAATCAAAAAAGGATAGCAAATAAAAAATTACTACTTAATAATATCCAGATTGCCCAGCAAAAAGAAGAGATAGAATCTCAGAAACAGCATCTTCAAGATGTTAATGTTGAACTTGAAAGGCTATCTATTATTGCTCGAGAGACAGATAATGGAGTTAAAATAATGGATCCTGTTGGTAAAATATTATGGGTTAACGAAGGCTACACTCGTATGTATGGTCATACAATTAATGATTTACAGGGACTAGAAAGCATAAATCTTTTAGGCAACAACAATACTATTGATATAAATAGTCTTGTTAGTGTTTGGTATGGCGATAAGAAACCTATTACATTTGAATCTTTAAATGAAAAGAAGAGTGGGGAAGAAATATGGGTACAAACAACCTTAACTCCTGTTTTAGACGAAGCTGGTAAAATGTCTAAAATGATAGCCATTGATTCTGATATTAGCCAACTAAAGAAAGCCGAAAAAGAGATAACTACTAAGAATTTAGACATTACGGCAAGCATATCATATGCAAAAAAAATACAGGAAGCTATGATGCTACCTATGGATAAATTAGCCGATTATTTCCCCGAGAGTTTCTGTTTTTATAAACCTAAGTCGATAGTGAGTGGTGATTTCTATTGGTATAGCGAACAACATGAACGAGTTGTTATTGTTTGTGCTGACAGTACTGGTCATGGTGTTCCAGGGGCATTTATGAGCTTACTAGGCATTACATTCTTAAATAAAATTGTAAACGAAAAAGGATTTGTTTCGCCGTCTATCATTCTTAATCGAATGAGGAATAATGTAATTACGCATTTGCATCACTCAAATAACGATTCTGTTGCAGGAGATGGAATGGACATGTCTGTAATATCTGTTGACAGAAAAAATAACACCTTGGAATATGCTGGTGCAATGAATCCATTATATATTATTCGCGATGGAGATTTAATAGAATTAAAACCCGACAGAATGCCTGTAGGCTTCTTCGATAATGAAGATAAACCTTTCTCATCTACAAGTATTGCATTGAAAACAGGCGACCATATTTACATGTTTACCGATGGATATTATGATCAGTTTGGAGGCGATGATGATTCAAAAATGAAAACATACCGCTTTAAAACGCTATTAAAAAGCTGTTATAATAAAAAAACAATTAATCAGAAAAAAATCATTGAAGACTATTTTTATATGTGGAAAGGGGATAGAATGCAGATAGATGATATTTTAATTATAGGAATCGTTATTGATTAACTCAAATTCAAAACACTTGTTACAATTTGCAGGTATAAAGCTATTTTTCTGTTGAAATAAGCTTAATGAAACTCGTCGCAGTAAGCTAATGAGGTATCACAATGGGGTATTTTATTTTCTATACACCCCTAACCTGCACGTTGAAATTGGTAGGCGGGTATAACTCTTGAGTTCATTCGACTACAAATTCAAACACTAACCGATTCTTAATAATTAAGTACCGAATTATTCAGGCTAATAAAAAACTTCTTTAAGTACACCATAAGATTTAAATGAGTTGAAATTGACAGCATGAATTTCATAAAGTTGAACAACGCCCAGTAATAATTTATCACGCTCGCTTTTGTTTATATCAATTTCAGATAGCTGATGGTAGCCTGTATCATAAATTTCAAGAAGTTTTTTAAAATGATTAGCCGCTATATAGAATTCGTGATACGGTTTCTTTGAAACGGCTTTCCCTAATTTTAAATCATAATAAAGAAATGAAGTGGCAGATTCCTCAAGGCCAAAACCAAGATACCTGCTTAGTTTTACTAAAAAGGCAAGATGAAATAGTCCTGTCCCTTGCTCCATTTCGTTCAGAACCTTTATAGATGTTTTTAAAAAAGAGAAAATACTTTTGTCAGCAGATTCCTCATGTAAGCATTTGTGCAGTACTTCAGTAACAAATAGTGCAATACTAATTTTTATAACATTATTTGCAATATTATATAGTGGAGGATTAATTTTTTGTTCTTTTAAAACATGAATGCTTCTGTTTGGTTTAAAATCAACAACAGCATCAATTAAATATAGAGGTTGAAATTGAGCTAGCTTATTTGTTTTTTTACTTTTTATACCATAAACAATAACCGATAGCCTACCTAAAGATTCTGAAAATAAATGAACTATAATAGAAGAATCAGAATATTTAGTGTAAAATAAAACTATTGCAGGGGTAGAAACTAACATTTACTATCGAACAATCATTATTTTAGTGACTTCGGATTTTGAACCATCAGGAATTGTACAAAGCACTAGATATACTCCAGAACTTACTAAGTTTCCTTGTTTATCTCTACCATTCCATACCGCATCGCCACCATTGCTTGTTGTCTCAAATACTAGTTGTCCTGATAAATCGGTAATTTTAACATTTGTTTCATACATTAAGCCACGAATAGTAATTAGTCCATCGTAATTTCCTTTCACTGGGTTTGGGAAAGCATAAATTTTACTAAACGACTCTTTTCCTGCAGTTGCCGTTGTCATAAACGAGATAATACCTTTATCTGTTCCAACAAACAGCTCTCCGGTTACTGAGTTTATTTCCAGTGTTTTTATGCTGTTTGATAAAAGAGGACTATTTAAGGTATTATAAATTTGCAATTGTTCTGTACCATCTGCGGATACAAGGAAAAGACCTCCACTTTTTGTGCCAAACCATTTTCTATTTGCTCCATCAACAGCAATGGAGGTTACCTCTTCACCCTCTAACAGTCCCTTTAAATACCCATCTATAACTATCTGAGGAACACGTGCATAAAACTGATCAGATTCTATTGCCTGTTGTGGGTTGTCATATACAGCAACCCCATTACTTGTGGCTATCCATATAGATCCTTCCAAATCTTGAACAATATCATTTAATATTTTGTCTATTACTTCTGCTTTGTCATTTAACAAGGCGCGTTTTCTGTAGGTATCATCGGCTCCATTTTCTGGTGTATCATTCGAATTCCACACAAAATAGCCATTACCACGATTCGAAATGGTCCAAAAATCACCATAGCTTGTATAAATTATTTTATAAGTATCTGTGTTACCCCATAATCCGCCATAGTTATAGCTATACCAATTATTATCCGTTGTTTTTACAACAAATGAATTTTCTCTGTTCCTATTCATTAGCCATAAATTCCCATCATTGTCATAAGTACAACCACTTACATAGTTTCCTAGAATATTATCCGTATTTTCAGAAGTATAAATGTTTGATATGGAATTGTTGTTTATCTCTACTAAACCAAAACCCCAAGTACCAGCATAATAATTATTGCTATTTCCTGATTGAGAGGCAAAACATACAAGATCATTCATTAGTGGAGCATCAGGATTATTTTTGCGTCCAATTAGTGACCAATCTTCGTCAGAAAAGACATATATTTCAGCAGCTTGATTAAGACCATAACCAGTTCTAATATACCCACCAGGCGCAACAAGCATCTCGTTTGTATTAAAATGGATGTCGAATACTCTATCCGACTTTGGACCAGAGGGAGCTATCGGATTTACATACACTCCAGTTTTTCTAATTAATAATCCTTCTTTTGAGTCGGCAACCCATAAATAATCCTCTTCATCAAGAAGTGCATGTTGGCCATTACGAGCAGTAGCATGCTTTAGTCTCTCAAAAGCTTGATTATAGGTGTCAACATGCCAACGGTTAGTAATTATTAATTGATTATTACTCGATGATATTGATTTGACAACCTTAATATCATCGAAAACAACTTGCCAACTATTTCCGTTAAAAGCCTGAACCGTACAAGAGTCTGTGTTCGTAAAGTTGTTTGATACAAAAAGCTGATTATTAAATATTGTTACAGAGTTAAAGTTTTCTGAATAATTTGATAGTGAGGTCTCCTTAGTCCATTGATCAAAATAGCTTAAAAATGGATCATCTTTATCTGCTTTCAAAACACCTGTTTCAGTTAGGGCAAAAATATTTTGCTCAAAAATAATTGATGCATTAATGCCTAAAAAACTACCAGATGGTCCAATTACATAAGTATCTGTAACCTCTAATTTATTAATATCAATTAATACAATTCCAAAGCCACAAGAGAGATAGGCTTTTTCATTTTCTAAGTAAATGTGATTAATCTCTTTACTTGCTAATATGTCTTTATTCTTAATATCTGGTATGTTATATTTTTTACCATTTTTAATAATATCGACATTCCCATTTATATACCCAATAATTAAACTATTATATTCATCACTAAAAGCAATGTAACCAATACCTAAATCAGATAAACCTGTGGTTTTCGACATTCTATGAACCGATTTATCACTTTTATCGTAATAAAACATGGAATGTTCAGATGCACAATAAACTTTATTTCCTGCCAAGGCTATGGTATGCGCTGTATTGTACGGTAAATGATCGCGCCACTGCCCTTTTGCGATTTGAGCCTGACTATTGCTTATGAATAGTTGTAATAAGATAACAAGCAAAATACTTGAAAAGGAAAAAATAGTTCGATTCATTTTAATTTGTTTTATGATACATTTCTTTATTAATCAATAGTTCGTTGCAATATTATAATGAACTGATAATCATACCTGTGCAAAATTGTCGAATACTTATCTAAATTTTTATTATTCATCATAATAATGTTTTACCTATCTGCCCTACCCACCATCAGGCAGGTGCCAAGGTTTACCTTCGGACAGATTTAGCATCTAATGCTTGAAATCTAAGGATATAATATTAATGTATAAACTCATTTTTTGCTAAATTATTTTATTCAATGTTTGTATTTAGGAAATTTATTAATTTTACGACGGCTAATCCTCTATGGCTTATTTTGTTTTTGTTTTCAAGAGGCATTTCTGCAAAAGAACAGTCATAACCTTTTGGTTGAAAAATTGGGTCGTATCCAAAACCATCTTTTCCTTGAGCACTATTTAGTATTAACCCCTTTACTATTCCTTCGAAAAAGAATTTTTTATTATTAAGTATTAAGCAAATGATGGTTCTAAATTGAGCTTTTCTGTTTTCTACACCTTTTAATTTATCAAGTACTTTATTCATATTTGCTTGTGAATCTTTTTCTTTCCCTGAATATCTGGCTGAATACACCCCAGGTTCTCCATTTAAAGCATCAATTTCTAAGCCCGTATCGTCAGCAAATACATTAATATTGAGCTTGTTGTGTATGAAATCTGCTTTTTGTTCAGCATTTCCTTCCAGGGTTGGTTTATCCTCAGGTATATCCTCGAAAATATCTATTTCGCTAAGACTAAGTAGATTGAAATTACCACAAAGCATTTTTTTTACCTCATGTAATTTATGCGCATTATTGGTTGCAAAAACAATTGTATCCATTCTAAAAATTTTGATGATACGAAGATAGGAAGATATTTTATGTTGGATACTTTTTATATAGTAATATGAAACAAGCATGATTAAAATAAATATTAATCAAACACGACAATGATTAGTTTGCATCATGCTGTTACATACGTACCATTAAAAATATAAATGATTTAGACCCAAATTGAGCGTACTTATATCTGACTGATTATCATTGTATTAAAAAATATATTTTCTAATATAATATATAATGTAACGTTAAATTAGGATAAATGCGCCCACTCTGTCAGCTGATTAGGCAAGCTTACATATTTGGACGGCAGTTAGATAAAACGTAATGCCCTAACATACAGCACGTAGCGTTGAGTGTCTTTTATTTTAAATACACTAACTATCAGTTACATAATAAATATTAACGAACTCTATTAATATAAAACGCAGCAGACAATGCAACTAATTATAAACCATTTATACAATTTAAATGAACTGTTGGTTATATCATAATGAAATAATCGAATAAATTGTATCTTTGAATTCAACTAACGAATGATTAAAAGTATGTTTAAATCAAAACTAGTAGTATTCTTAATTATCGCTACTGTGGTATCTATGTCTTGCGTTCCTACTCGTCAATTTCAAGAACTTAAATCGAAAAATGAAAGCACTGTTAGCGAGCGCGATTCGGTTAAAAGTTTAAATGAAGATTTAACGGTAGACAATACCGAAATGGAAGCAGAAATTATTGAATTAAATAAAAGATTAAAAAATTTAGCAGAAAATAAAAATCAACTTAAAGATTCTGCTACTTTCTACAAAAAACAATATAAAGTGTTTAAGTCGATGTATGCCGATTTATCGAACACACAGGACTCTGAAGATCATATTCGTGATGAGGAAACTAGATTACTTTTAGCCGAATTGCAAATAACAAAAGAAGACTTACAGCTTCAGGAAGATGAATTAAGAGAATTGGAGGCATCATTAATTGCCAAAGAAATGGAATTAAATGAACGCAACTATATTCTTTTGGCTCTTGATTCTACTTTGAATATAAAACGGTTAGAATTAGCTGAAAAAAATAAAAGAGTTAATGAATTAGAGCAAATTTTACACAGTAAAGACTCTGCTGTTATGGCCTTAAAAAATAAAATAACAGCCGCTTTACTTGGTTTTGAAAACAAGGGCTTAACTATTCATCAAAAAAATGGGAAAGTTTATGTTACCATGGATAACAAACTTTTATTTAAATCTGGAAAATGGGATGTTGATCCGAAAGGAAAAGAAGCCCTTAAACAGATTGCCAAAGTAATGGAACAAAATGCCGATATAAATATTTTAGTTGAAGGACATACCGATGATGTTCCAATGACTGGTACCAGCGACATTAAAGATAACTGGGATTTGAGCGTTAAACGTGCCACTACAATTGTAAAAATTCTTTTACACAATTCAAAAATAGAACCTACTAGGATTACCGCAGCTGGTCGTGGGCCATATATGCCAATTGACCCAGCCAAAACAAGCGAAGCTCGTGCTAAAAACCGCAGAACTGAAATAATATTGACTCCAAAATTAGATGAACTATTTCAACTATTGGAAGCAAATTAGTAATATTATACAATAACTACTTAAAGCCCCATTACTCTTGTAAAAATGGGGCTTTACTTTTAGTTTCAAGCTGCTAATTATCCATTTCTAAATTAAACTTATCTTTATTATATGATTAAAAGGGAAACAATTATATATGCTTTTGCTTTTGTAAAAACTCTAACAGCAAAAAAAATATATAATAGCCTTTTACTTCGTTTTAGCTATTGGTGGTCAGTTATTATAAAAAACCAATACCATTGGGGTTATATGGAAAATCTTTCCATTGAACCAACAAATCTTTGTAATTTAAAATGCCCAGAATGCCCATCGGGCAACAATAGCATGACACGTTCAAGAATGTTTCTTTCTGAAGAAAATTATCGAAAAACCATTAACCAAACTTTTCGGCACTTAGTATATCTGCAACTCTATTTCCAAGGAGAACCATTTATGCATCCGAAAATAACTGATTACATAAAATATGCTGTAAACAAGAATATATTTACATCCACATCGACAAATGGTCATTTTTTAAGTCCCGAAAGCTGCAATAAAATAGTCAATTCAGGTTTGCACCAAATAATAATATCCATTGATGGAACTACCCAAAAAACATATGAGAAATACAGAGTTGGTGGAAGTTTTGTTAAGGTAATATCTGGTATTAAAAACCTACAAAAAGCTAAATTAGAAAACAAAAAGCACCACCCTCATATAGTAATTCAGTTTGTTGTATTTAGTACAAATGAGCACCAAATACAAGAAATTAAAAGGCTAGCCAAAGAATTAGGCATATCAGACCTACGCTTAAAAAGTGCTCAAATTGAAAATTACAAAGATGGAAATGCTCTAATGCCTAAAAATCCTAAATTTAATCGCTACAAGAAAAACAAGAATGAAAATTATACACTACAACGTAAAAGAAATTTTAAATGTTTTAGGGTATGGAATGGTTCTGTAATTTCTGCAAATGGGAATTTATTGCCCTGCTGTTTTGATAAAAATGGTTCATTTAAATACACAGAACAAAATAATACAAATATAAATCAGCAATGGAAAAATAAATCAGCAAAACTGTTCAGAAAAAATGTTTGGCAATCAGAAAACAACTATAATATTTGCAAAAACTGTACAGAAGGTTTACGACAAACCTGGTTTAAACAATAACTTTTGCCAATACAAAATCTAGCTTAAGCAACATTTTTTTATGAATAAACTCACTACACGCAAACAAGGTTTTAATATCAAATTATATCATTATAAGCAGTAAATTACAGCTATTAAAACCCACAATGTGGGCTTAAAGAGTCATTATATCTTCTTCTTTCTTTTTAATCATTTCCTCTATTTTTCCAGCAAATTCATCCGTAAGCTTTTGCGTATCAGCTTCAGCATCTTTTTCCATATCTTCTGACAAACCGTCCTTCTGCATTTGCTTATATTGGTCAATGGCATCTTTACGTGCATTACGAATACTTACTTTTGCATTTTCGCCTTCGGCGCGTGCTTGTTTTACTAAATCAAACCTACGTTCTTCTGTTAATGCAGGAATGTTTAATATAATTGCTTCGCCATTGTTAGAAGGATTTAGTCCTAAGTTTGAATTTTGAATTGCTTTCTCGATAGGTCCTATCATATTTTTTTCCCAAGGCTGAATTTTAATTGTTCGAGCATCGGGTGTATTAATATTTGATACCTGAGTTAGCGGTGTTTCATTTCCATAATAATCAATGGTAAGACTATCTAACATACGTGGATTAGCTTTTCCTGCTCGAATTTGTGCAAGCGATTCATCTAAATGGAACAGTGTCTTCACCATTGATTCAGAAGTCATGTCCATAACCATTTTAATATCTTCAGTCATTGTTGTATTTTTTTGTTTAACGTAGTAAAGATATTTAATTACTTACTAAAGTTCCAATTTTTTCGCCTAAAATTACTTTTTCTAAGTTGCCAGGCATGTCCATATCAAAAACAATTATAGGTAGATTATTCTCTTTACACATAGTAGTAGCAGTTAAATCCATAACCTTTAATCCTTTGTTATAAATTTCATCGAAAGTGATTTGGTCATATTTAGTAGCTGTCGAATCTTTTTCAGGATCGGCAGTATAAACCCCATCAACACGCGTGCCCTTAAGCATTACGTCGGCTTTTATTTCTATTCCTCGTAATGAAGCACCTGTATCAGTGGTAAAGTAAGGATTACCTGTACCTGCCGATAGAATTACAACCTCATTTTTCTCAAGCATTTCAATGGCTTTTGGTTGAGAATATAGTTCGCCAATAGGTTCCATTCTAATAGCAGTTAAAACCCTTGTCTTTGTTCCTATGCTATCTAATGCCGATTTTAAGGCCAAACTATTAATTACCGTTGCCAACATTCCCATTTGGTCGCCTTGGTAGCGATCGAACCCCTTTGCAGCACCACTTAAACCTCTAAAAATATTACCTCCACCTATTACAATACCTACTTGCACTCCTTTTTTAACTATGCTGGTAATTTGATTTGCATATTCATCTAAGCGAATAGGATCAATACCATAACCCTTTTCACCTTGCAACGATTCTCCACTTAGTTTTAATAATACTCTCTTATATTTTAACATAATAATATTTTTAAATTTAAAGCCCAAGATACAAAAATGCTATCCCAAAAAAAAAGAGTCCCAAGGGACTCTTTTAATGTTATATATAAGATTTTCTTATTTTAATGCATAACGTTTCATAGCAATAACAGTTAAACCTGCACTTGCGTTATTCAATAATTGTGAAATAGAAATTTTATTGTCTTTAACAGCCATTTGATTCAACAAAGTGTTTTCTTTAAAGAATTTACCTAAACGACCTTGAGCAATTTTGTCAAGCATTTCTTCAGGTTTTCCTTCTTGGCGAGCTTTCTCTTTACCAATACTCAATTCTTCTTCGATAACATTTGCAGGAACATCGCTTTTGTCGATAGCAACAGGAGCCATAGCTGCAGCTTGCATAGCTACATCTTTACCCACTTGCTCTTCAACACTAGCTTGGTTAAATCCAATAAGCGTTGCTAATTTATTTCCCATGTGAATGTAATAAGCAACAGAATCAGCATTTACTTTATCGTAAAATGCAACTTCCATTTTCTCGCCAGTAACACCACTTCTTTCAATAACAGCATCTTTCAATAACTTACCATTATAATCTAAAGCCAATAAAGCTTCAGTATCGGCAGGCAAATTTGTAAGAGCCAATTCAGCTATTTCATTTGCAAAATTCACAAAATCTTCGTTTTTAGCAACAAAGTCGGTTTCACAGTTAAGTGCAATCATTGCTCCTGTTTTACCATCGGCACTTACTTTCGCTATAACTGCTCCTTCGGTTGCATCACGGTCGGCACGTTTGTTAGCAATAGATTGTCCTTTTTCGCGAATAATTTGTACAGCGCGATCAAAATCACCTTCAGCCTCTACTAATGCTTTTTTACAATCCATCATACCGGCTCCGGTAGCTTTTCTAAGTTTTGCTACGTCAGCTGCTTTAATTGACATATCCGTATATTTTAAATTTATTCTTTAGATTCTTTTTTCTCTGCCACAGGAGCTTCTTCCACTTTTACTACTGGAACAGCTTCTTTCTTTGCAGCTGTTTTCTTTGCAGTAGTTTTAGCTTCTTTTTTTACTCCAGATTTTTGCTCTCTTTGTGGTTCTTTATCTTTTTCTACTTTTCTTTCCGAAAGTCCTTCTTGAATAGCATTAGATAAGTTTCCAACAACTAATGCAATTGCTTTTGCAGCATCGTCATTACAAGGAATAGCATAATCTACTAAGTGTGGATTCGAGTTTGTGTCAACCATTGCAAATACAGGAATTTGTAGTCTGCGTGCTTCCGCAACAGCGATTTTCTCTTTTTGAATATCAACAACAAACAAAGCAGCTGGTAAGCGAGTTAAATCGGCAATACTACCTAAGTTTTTCTCAAGCTTAGCTCTTTGGCGTTGAATCTGTAATTTTTCTCTTTTCGATAAATGATTAAAAGTACCGTCGGTTGACATTTTATCGATAGAACTCATTTTTTTAACCGCCTTACGAATAGTAGGGAAGTTTGTTAACATACCGCCTGACCAGCGCTCTGTAACATAAGGCATATTTATTTTAGCTACAGTGTCAGAAACAATATCTTTTGCTTGTTTTTTTGTAGCTACAAATAATATTTTGCGACCCGACTTAGCTATTTGCTTCAGTGCAGCAGCAGCTTCATCAAGTTTTACAACGGTTTTTTGAAGATCAATAATATGAATTCCGTTACGCTCCATGAAAATATATGGAGCCATGTGAGGATTCCATTTTCTCTTAAGGTGACCGAAGTGTGCACCCGCATCTAATAGATCTTGAAAATTTACTCTTGACATTTTAATTTTTTTACTCGTTTACATTCTTTAAAAAGCAATCGCTAAGTAGTTCTGACTTTAGACTTAGAAGATTAGTAAAACTTGTAGTGAACTATAATTTATTCTCGTTGTATTGTTCATTCTACCTTCTTTACCGTTATCTAACTAGAAGTCTTAACAATTTAGATACTAAACGAAATTCTATGCAGTGGCTATTAACGCTTACTGAACTGGAATTTCTTACGTGCTTTCTTTTGTCCTGGCTTTTTTCTCTCTACTTCACGTGGGTCACGTGTCATTAGTCCTTCAGCTTTAAGAGCTGGTTTGTTCTCTTCATCAATTTGAACCATTGCTCTTGAAATAGCTAAACGTAAGGCTTCTGCCTGACCTCTAACACCACCTCCATCAAGGTTGACTTTCACATCATACTTTCCTACACATTCCAGAATAGTAAAAGGCTGCATAACAATATACTGAAGCGTTCCTGTTGGAAAATGCTCTTTGTAATCTTTGTTATTAATAGTTACTTTTCCTGTTCCTTCACTCAAGTAAATGCGCGCGATAGCAGATTTTCTACGTCCAATTACGTTAATTACTTCCATTTCTACTACTTAATTGAGTTTAAACTAATTGTTTTCGGTTTTTGAGCCTCATGTGGGTGCTCGCTTCCCTCGAAAACAAATAAATTTCTGAAAAGATCGCGACCTAAAATGCTTTTAGGCAACATTCCTTTTACAGCTTTTTCTACCATAGCTATAGGCTTTTTAGCCATTAGCTTCTCCGCAGTGATACTACGCTGACCACCTGGATATCCAGTATGGCTGATGTACTTTTTGTCGCTCCACTTGTTCCCTGTTAGCTGAATTTTTTCAGCATTAATAACAATTACATTGTCACCACAGTCAACATGGGGAGTGAATTCTGGCTTATGCTTTCCTCTTAACACGAAAGCAACACCAGTGGCAAGACGCCCCAAAACAGCCTCGTTTGCGTCAATTACAACCCATCTCTTATCAACGGTTGCCTTATTTGCCGATTTAGTTTTAAAACTTAAAGTGTCCACTCTTCTCCTAACTTTTTAATTAATACATATATACAACGAGATATATTTTTCCAAATATGGAGTGCAAAAATACAATTTATTCTTTAATCCACAATTTATATTAACAATTTTTGTTGACAAACTACATGTCCCCTTAAAACAGGGCTAACAACTATGTTTCAAGCTATTGAAATACTTACCTCTTTTAAGGTCGTTTTGTGCAAAAGGCTTATACTTATCTATTTTTGTGAACAATCATTATAATTAAGTCAATCAAAATTTATATTTTTACATTAAACTTAATTCATAAAAATACTTTGTCATGAAAAATTTTAAAATTATTTACTATTTTATTGCACTTATAGTATTTGCCTCTGCTTGTAAAACAAACACAAACAAAAAAGATGCAAAAGAATTAGAAGAAGTCAATTTAGAAGAGGCTAAAGACATACTCATGTCTATACCTGCACCTAATGCATTAATAGTCTTGAATATGCTTAATGAAGCTGGTGCAGGCTACATATTCGATATTACTAATAAAATAGAATATGCTGATAATTATCTTACCACAAAACAGAAGGCTTTAGCATTAGGTGTATATAGTTCCGATGTTAGTTATGTGTCTTTATATCAACAAAAAGAAGAATCGTCCGCATACATTAAAGTATTCCAAAGATTATTAGACGAGCTACAAATAAATATTTTTGATGCCACCTATATGGAAAGGGTTGAAAACAACTTAGAACTAAAAGATTCGCTAATTAGCCTTGTAAATGAAGCAATGAACAATGCAAACCAACAACTAAACTCAAGCGACAGGCTTGATATTGCCTTATTTGTATTAACTGGAAGTTGGATTGAAACCGTTTACCTTATAGAGAAAACAATTGAGTTTTCAACAAATAAAGAACCTTTAGTGAAAATTGTTCTTAAAAATAAACAAATGCTTGAAAAAATAATTGAACTATTAGAACTAAAAAAGAATGATGAAAATTTTGCTGATATTTATGATACACTAATAGATATTAAAGCATTGTTCAATTCTGTAGCTATGGATCCAACAAATGAAAAAAAGATTGAAGAATTAAAAAGTGCAGTTAAAGAAGCTAGATCAAATATCATCTAAAACAAAGATTCTATTATATAATAATCGATAAATAGAAGCATGTAGCAGGAAGGTTTTGCATTAGACACTATAAAGAGTTGTAATTAATTGTATATTATGCGCTTATAGAAATAATCGGCCGTTTTACACTAGGGTAATTATAAAAACATAACGAACTATTTTCTAATAACCGCAAGTCGCAGTGCGACTATATTGCAAATGAGAGTTTTACCCAAATTGAGCGATTAGCTATCGCTAATTAGCTCAATCGACTGAGCAATTGTAAGTTTAACAAATCTTCGTTTCACTTGATTTGTGGTAAAC
>JAUXEM010000031.1 GCA_030620515.1 Salinivirgaceae bacterium | reverse complement strand
GCTGCATAATCCCAACGCCATTGCGCATGACGAATATCTATTAAAATATTTTTCATTTGCACTTCTGTAGCACCATTATCCCAAGCAAATTTAGCCTCAACATGCGCATGTACTATAAGTTTTTCCAGTGCGTCTCTGTTTTCAATTATACGAGTCTGACGCTCATAAACATCCTGAATAAGGCTTTCTGTTTCCTCGCGGTGACAAACCTGACAAGAATTAGCTACATTATTTAAAGGACTTTGTATATGGTGGTCGGTAAATTTTTGTCCGCCTTCATTTTTATACGGCATATGGCAATCGGCACAAGACACACCACGCTTGGCATGTACTCCAGTCATGTAAACTTCGTAACCTGGGTGCTGTGCTTTTAGCATTGGTGCTTTACTTAACTTATGTGTCCAGTCTTTAAACTCAATATCGTCGTAATATTTCTCCATGGCTTCAACAGAAAACCCGTTTTTCCAAGGGAGAGTTAAATAAGGTACACCTTCAATTTTTGATTTATCGAAATAGTATTCAACATGGCACTGTGCACAAACCAACGAACGCATTTCTTGATGCGATGCTTGTTCTATATCTTTCCCTATACTCTTAAAAGCCTCAATTAATGCCGGACGAGATATTCTCAGGTTCATTGTTTTTGCATCGTGACAGTCAGCACAACCTATTGAATTTACTATTTCGTGCCCTAACTCTTCCCATTTTCCTTTATAAAATTCTGGCACCCCCTTTTCATTCATTACTCTTGGTACATCGGGGCTTTTACACGCCCAACATGTATTAGGCATAGGACTCTTTTTTTCTCCAACTGGTGCACCTGAACGTAATGAATTCCTTAAGTCGTCAACAGCATAACCGTGCCCTCTTCCTTGGTTATAATCTTTTGAGAAACCATATCCCGCCCAAAGAACAACTAATCGGGGGTCTACTTCTAACATATCAATCGTAGCACTACCATTATACATGCTTTGAAAAGAAGTATCTTTTGTATTCATATACGATTGGTACTCGCGAGGGAAATTTTGACCCCAAACTTCGTTTCTTGGCTCAAATTGGGAATACTTTACCTGAGGTGTGTAAGCAAATACAGCCTCTGCCCTACGTTCTAAAATTGATGATGCTAGTAATCCTAATAGAAATACAACTACAATTGTTGCAAAGAATAAAAGCCAACCTACTGCAGGTTTGTTCTTTATAACTTCGTTTAACGGTTTCATATGCTTTGAGTTTATTTGTGTTATTTATAATTATTTATGTCAATCTATTTTATTTCTTCTTTAAGCCAATCAGGAACTGTGCTAGATGGAACAGGCACCCTTGCATTTGGTGTACTCGATAAGCTATTTACTCTTCCGTGAGGAACTTCTCGGTGACACTCCACACATCTTCTTTCAGACCTTTCGTGTGAATACTGATTTTGAGCTAATTTAGCATCAACATCTAACAGTTTTGAATGGCAACGAATACAATTCTGATGAACAACTTCTTTACCCTCTTCATGAATAAAAATTACCTGAGGTTCTCTTCTTAAAGTAAATATGGTAGCATGGCGTAAACCATCTTTAGCTTTAAAATAGTACTTATTAAAAACATTATTATGTGGAACATGGCAGTCGTTACAAGTTGCCCATTCGCGATGCGAACTATGGTTGTACGTAGCATACTGTGGTGCCATAATATGGCAATTAACACAGGTTGATGGTTCATCGGATAAATATGATGTTGCTTTTGAGCTTTGTAAAACAATAAGTCCCAACCCACAAGCTATTCCAATCAATATAATTACAGAAGTTTTCCATTTATCAGGTGGTCGTAACTTTGTAAGCATTTTAAATATTCCCATATATTAAATTATTTAGTCTGTTTGTTATTGTTACAAGCAAAACTACAGTATTTCGATGGATTTTTTTGTAACACTTGTTACAATGATTAATAATTTATCAAATAGTAACCACTTAGTGCTTACCCAAAAACTCTGTCACAGATATAATGGTTCGGTATGTTTATACACTTATCTGATAAATAGCTAATTACAACAATTAGTACAATAGGGCTAATTAACCTGTCTGCGGCAAGGTAGGCTTAATATTAAACCTTTGCGACTTAGCGGCTTTGCTATAAACAAAGACCTGTGTGCCACAGGCAGGTTTAACGTAGTATTACCTATACAAAATGGCTAATAATATTTTTTAAGACGCATAACTCATTATTGTTTAAATATTTCTATTTTTACGTCATAATTAAATTAGAAGAGAACATGTCGCTTGATACCATAATAAAACTTAAAAACGTAACCATATCGCACCCTGATAATGTGGTTTTAAATAGCATTGACTTTGAAATTGCCAAGGGAGAGTTTGTTTACTTAATTGGAAAAACTGGCAGTGGCAAGTCCTCTCTTTTAAAAGCACTATACTCTGAATTACCTATTCTTTATGGTACAGGTACGGTTGGAGAATTTAATTTAGCCAAACTTAAATCGAAACAAGTTCCATATTTACGTCGCAAGTTGGGTATTGTATTTCAAGATTTTCAATTACTTATTGACCGCTCGGTTAAAGAAAACCTTATGTTTGTTTTAAAAGCCACCGGTTGGAAAAAAAAGAGTTTAATGGAAAGTCGAATTCAAGAAGTATTGGAGAAAGTTGGCTTAAACTACAAAGAATATAAAATGCCTCATGAACTTTCAGGTGGTGAACAGCAACGTGTTGTAATTGCACGAGCTTTACTTAACGACCCTGAAATTATTTTAGCCGATGAGCCTACCGGAAATCTTGACCCTGAAACTTCAGCCGGAATAATGAATCTGCTTTTTGATATTAGCAAAAATGGACGAGCTGTAATAATGGCTACTCACGATTACCCATTACTAAAACAATTCCCTGCACGAACCATTAAATGTGTCGATGGTAAGCTTATTGAAATGAATGAAGGCAAAGAAGAGGTTATTGATTTTGAGCAGTTGGGCTAATTTTAGAGTTTAAAAGCGGTTATATAGCGGGAGAAAACTATTTTTCATTCTGCATTCTCAGTTGTTGGTTGCTAGTTAAAAAACAAAATTCAATAAAACCCTCGTATCTTAATGTTGAAAAGTCCTGCGGATGTTTTCAAATTACGGTAATATAAAACACGAAAATACCATAGATTTTTCGTCGTTTTAAAAAGAAGTATAACTTGAAATAATTTTTATTCTAATTTCAATAAAACGAGGCAAGATGCCTCGTAACCCACCAAACAAGGGCTGCTGAAAATTAAACTTAGGATGGTTCCACTCAATGAACTTGGTGGTGTGTCTTTGAGTTTAGGAACACTATTAAACATGGGTCATTTGGCTTATAACCGAATACTTCAGCAATTGTTTGGGTCATTCGGCTTGCAACCGAATAAAATAACTAAACGAGGCAAGATGCCTCGTGACCCACCAAACAAGGGCTGCTAAAATTAAACTATGAACTTGGTGGCAATTTACTCAATGAACGATATGTAGGTTATGAGCGGAGCCTAAAAAACCGGGACATCACATCTACATTCTAAATTATACACTTCCATCCTTGTTAATTAGTAGTTAATTTACTTTATGTTTATTAACGAAACAATCAATATTACTATCTTAGCAACTTCAAACTATTCAATTTTAGAAAAATGAGGCATAAAATATTTACAATAATCCTACTGGCTTTTTCGAGTGTAGCTCTAAGTCAAACATTAAAAATTGGTGATAAAGCGCCAGAAATAATTCAAATATCTATAACTGGCGAAGAGTTTAAACTGTCGTCGTTACAAGGACAAATGGTATTAATTGATTTTTGGGCAAGTTGGTGTGTACCTTGCAGAAAAGAGAATCCACACCTAATTGAAGCATACAATAAGTATAAAGATACTGAGTTTAAGGTTGGAAACGGTTTTACAGTGGTTAGTATTTCGTTAGACAATAAAAAAGATAAATGGAAAGAGGCAGTTGAAAAAGATGAACTATTATGGCCATACCATATATCTGATTTAAAAGGTTGGCTAAATACAGCAGCAACTACCTACAAAATTAGTAGTGTTCCTACAAATTTTTTAATTGACGGCAATGGTACAATTATAGCCATTAACCTTAGAGGTGCTAATGTTGAAAAGAAGTTAAAGAAATATAAGAAAGGTTTTTTTTAAGATTTTGACTTATAATCGAGTAGGCAGAGAGCTTACAACCATGCCCGACATACAAATAAATAAAGCCCAAGCAATAAGCTTGGGCTTTATTTATTTGTATAAATTCTTTCTGCTAGTCGCTACATAAAGTACTTTGCATTTTTAAATTAGCAAGTACAATCCTTGCTCTTTTAGAAATATTCAAATTGACTTGTGTCATATCTAGAGATTTTAACGAACAATCGAACTTTTCTTGCATATCTGCAATCATATCTGCAGGAGGAACAGTGCAGTCATTTTCCGGACAGGCATATTCTACACCGTCAAGAATCCAATGATCATCCACGCCGTCAATCGTACAAATCTGAGGCATTACAGGTTTTTCACACTTAAAATCATCTTGTATGTTACCTATTTCACCCGAACAAACATCTTCTGGCTCATCATCTACACATGAAGTAAAAGCTAATCCCATTCCTAAAACGAAAGCAGCTATTAAGAAAAATCTTTTTTTCATTATATTATTTTTTAGAGTGTAATTCTTAAATAAAGTATAAAATTATAAAATCCTATTAATCTTTGACCAATTCTTTGTCAATTATTTTCTGCATTTCTTCAAATTCCATAAATCCTTTGTAAATTTTATCGTTAACTACAAAAGTAGGCGTACTCGAAAATTGATTACTAAAAAAAAGCCCTAGGTTTCTATTCAAATAATCTTCCGACTCTCCTGTTAGAAGGCAATCTGCAAAAAAAGAATTTCTATCAATATAATCTTCTACTAATTCATTAAATTCTGTGGAGAAAACAACTTCTAACTCTTGCAACAAAAGCATATTTAATTCTTCGAAATTGCCATGTTGGTTAAGGCAAAGTAAAGTTTTATAAGCATTCTGTAACTGAAAACTATTAGCAAATGTTATAATTTTTACATTAAATTGAACTAACTCTTTATCAATGTATTCATTCTTTAGTTTTGGAAAAATATTCACCATAAAATTTCTACAATGAACACAAGAATAGTCCATAAATAAGAATATTTTAATTGGAGCATTATCAGAACCATAACTTATATCTAAATTGCTTTTATGAATTGGTGTTTTTACATATTCCGTTTTATAGTAATTTCTATAAAAAACAATAGAAGCTACAATTAAGCCCAACAGAAAGGTAATAGCTACATACTTTATGGTAATTGCAATTCTTTTTTTCAAATGATTCGAGTTTTGTAATCAGGATTAGTGTGTTTTTTTTTGTGATTTAACAAATAATGATCTATCCATTTCTGTACTAAAATTAACCAATCTAGGATCAAATAGTAAATTTAGAAATGCCTGTTGTCTTTTTAAGCTTTTCTTAAACTTAGCTTTTAGCTTGGCATTATCGAAACCATTCTTTTTCTCTTCACCAATTTCCATAGCAATAAGATTAATCCCTTTACGCTCAACTGTTCCTCCATCCTTCTTACTTTGCTTCTTTTGCTTTTTCATTAGCTCATCAGACTTACCTGTTAGCAAATCGCCTAAATGCAAAACCAAATGATATTCATAGCCCTGTTCGTCTGTCATTCCATGCATAGCAAAAGCTGATAAATCAAGTGCATTACTTACTACATCAGTTTTAGGAACATATATTTTATCTTTAAACATAAAGATGCTGGTTTTTAGAGTAGAAAAATCCATTTTATCCAATTCCTTTAGGCCGCCAATTCCTACCGAAGCATCAACTAGAGGTTGAAAATCATGAATCTTTCCTTCGTCAAGTGTAAAATGCCCTTTAACTCTCACCCGCTCTGTTGGCCAATCTCCATTTTCATAAAAAGCTCTGGCATGTAATTCACTGGTTAGTATTCCACTTAAGTTTTCGTGAGTCATATCCGTCTGGTCAAAATTGTCATTAACAAGTAATAACTCGTTTAGGTCCATACCCGTAATAGTATTTTTAACATCCACTTTTGGTTTATCCCAATTTCTTGCATCAAATAAAACAGATGTATTTATATCGCCTCCACACATACTCAGTTTAAACTCGTCAATTACATATAGGCTATCAGAAAAACGAAAATTTAAGGAAATATTATCCAGAACATTTTTCTCGTACTCAATTTTACTTACTGCTAATTTTCCACGTATAGTAAAATGAGGTAGTCCAAGTTCTTTGAAATTTGGTAATAATGGCGCAGGTTCCGATGCATCAGCTTCGTTGTTAGTAACAGTGCTTGCTCCTGTTTCGTTTGTTGCTAACACTTCACTTTGCTCTGTATTTACAAGTGTGGTACCGGTATTAGTAGTATCTGCTACCATAAATGGTGCAAGTAGTTCATTGCTTATACCACCTAAAATTATATTGGTTTGCACTACTAGCTCTTTGTCTTTTCTCTCTTGAATAATTGTTTTATAAACATTCCATATTTCGGTAGAATCAATGGCAAATTCAAATCCAGCAACTACGCCACTCATTTTATTTATGGTAATAGTGTCAGTGTCCATATTTATTATACCCGAAAAATTTTCGACTGTCGTTACTGTATCGTCAAACATTTCGACATTCAGATTATTTATTCCAATATTAAATGAGCTGTTTTCAAACAATATCTCGTTCATTTGACTGTCAATAGAGTCTATGTTAGAAATTGTAGCTGCCGATTTTATTGCCAAGGTAACTTCACCGCTTAGTTTGTTAAGTAATGAATCGGGCATCATGGTTTTTATCTCAGCCAAATTAAGCTTAATATTACTATTAAAATCGTAAGTAGGATTATCGAGATTTTGAATTTTTGCCGAGCCACTAATTACACTGCTATCTAGCTCAATATGGTAAGAGCGTAAATCGATATTCATGGCTGCTGTGTTCTGAATACTGCCAGTAAAACCAACATCCATTGATGTATTATTAAGATTCACTTTATAAGCTGGTACCGACACATTAAAGTTACTTAGTTTAAAGTTATTTGGCTTATAAGCCATTTGTGCCGATAAGCCTTTTATTGACAGACTGGAATCAACATCGATATTAAAATTGGATAGTTTTACATTTAAACGTGTACGTGCCAATACATAATCGGTAAAATCGTCGTTAATAGAATCGGGTAACTGTCCGCTTGTAGAAAGGCTTGCACTAATATTACCATCAACATATTGTACTGTTGAATCGGGAATAAAACTACTGAACTCAGCTACATTAATATTCATATTGGTTTTTAGCTTGTACTTTATGTTGTCGAGATCGAGCACCGAGAATGAGAAATTGAATTTGCTTTTTGCTGTTTCGAAACGCAACGAGCTAAAATCGATTTGTGTTGTTTTGTTATTTCGTAATATACCATTTGTTATATCGCCATTAAATGAAATATTTTTAAGTGCAGGGTATTCATAGGTCACTATGTTACCTCCTGTCATGCCAATATTTAGTTCAACATGTGGCACTTCTGTTTCAGAAACTAAGCCCTTTACTTTAGTGTTGAAATTAATTATTCCGGTGGCACTTTTCAAACCTGCTTCTTTTAATAGTTCTTTAGGAGCATATTTAAGTAGTTCGGCAATATTTATGTCACTTCCTTTAATGTCTAAATCAGTTACAATATCGTCGCCAACCAGTGCACTACCTTTTAGGTTAAGCTTTGCTCCATCGGTAATAATTGTTAAATCTCTAATATTAGCCGAATCTTTTTCATAGGCTAAATCGAAACTTATGGTTGTTAATTGCATTAAATTAAGATTAGTTTCTTCAAAACTACAATCGCTTAAAATCATGCTTCCTTTTACATTACCACTATATGCTTCACCACGAATATTTGCTTTTACAAAAAGTTCAGGTATAA
The DNA here is from genome assembly GCA_030620515.1 of Salinivirgaceae bacterium. GTDB lineage: Bacteria > Bacteroidota > Bacteroidia > Bacteroidales > SZUA-534 > JAUXEM01. The sequence goes on along the minus strand of JAUXEM010000031.1, from coordinate 19,450 downwards.
AAACTTTTGCTTTAACCTGTATTGTACTGTCAATGTAATTACACTTTATATTTTTTAACGAAAGTTCCTTTAAAGTTAAGTGCAATGGAGTTGCTGCGGTGTCAACAACTGTTTCTACAGTGTCGGTTAGCGTTGTATCCATTAAAAAATCGTAGTTTGTTGCACCACTTGCACCAACCATATAGTTTAACTCAGCCCCGTCTATTTCTATTTTTACAATCTCAACCTTACTATCTAACAACGGTTGCGATTTTACCGATAAGTATATTTTATTAATATTCACTAATTCGCTACCTGCAAAAATATTCGAATCTAAACCTATTAAAGTAGCAGGATTACCCAATGTAATACCATTTAATTCAATGGTAGCAAATGGGAAACCTCTCAATAGGTTAAACGAAACATTTTCAATTTCTATTGGTGCATCTATACTTTCGCTAACTTGCTCTAAAGCAATATCGGCTATTTTATTCTCCGATAATTTAGCAACTACAGTAAGTACTAATATTAACGAAATAAATATGATAACTAAATAGAGTAATATTTTTAGTAGCTTCTTCATTTGTTATTTTTAATTGTAATATTTTGGATTAGATCAAAAATAGCCAATTAATTGCACATTCTGTATAATGCAAAAAACTATTTTTTTTAGCTCATTTTTTCAAGCTCCTTAAATCCGCAGAGTGAGAGTTTTACTAATTGATTAACTGCGCTTTGCAACAACAATACTTTACCCAAAATTAGCAAGACATTCTGATATATATCGATATTCACTATCAATGGTTCGGTATGTTTTTATATCTATCTGATAAATAGCTAATTACAGCAATTAGCACAACATAACTTAATTGACTTAATATCAAACCTTTGCGACTTAGCGGCTTTGGAAGAAACAAAGACCTGTCTGCCACAGGTTTACCTTCAGGCAGGTTTAACGAAGTATTAACTATCAAACAGTTAAATAACTACTTGCGGGTGTTAGGCAGCAAATAAGTTGTTAATAGATTGTATGATTTTAGATGCTAGTCAGAAATCATATCTGACTGACACGATTCAATTAGTTTAGCATTCGGTTTTTCATATTCAACTATCTATCAGCGTATTGCAAAATACTATGAGCTTTTACTATTATTAAGAAATAATATAAAGCAGAAATAATACATCTAAGGTTTTGATTATTTGCTGAATAAAACTATTTTTGATTTAGTCAAAAACAATTTCAAAAATTATATTATTCATAATTCACAGCATAAAATAGATGGAGCTATTGCAACCATAGGATGGTTTTTTAATGAACTTATGGATGATAAGCAATGCTTTTTATATAATGGAAATTTTAGCAATTCATTAACTGCTAAAATTATACAACTAAATGAATTTGGATTTATTAATCAGGATGAATCAATAAAAATTCAAAAGCGAGCATTCTATTTAATTGGTGAATGCTTTCAAAATATAGTTAAACATGGTGATAAAAGTTCCGAAACTAATAACGAAACAGGTAAATCGGAGTTTTTTATGACTAGAAGCTCAAATGCCCAACACTACATAACCACAGGTAATTTGGTAAAGATAGGCGAAGTAAATAAACTAAAGGAGCAAATAGATTCTGTAAATAAAATGGATGCCGATGAGCTAAAATCACTGTATAAGCATGTTATAAAAACCGGGTCTATTTCTGACAAAGGAGGTGCAGGACTTGGTTTAATTGATATGGCTCGCAAATCAGATCAAAAAATAAAATACATATTTGAAGAATTTTCTAAGGAAACCTCCATTTTTTATAACCAGATAGAAATTAATTCTGAAGCCAAGAAAAATATATCTAATTCGGATAATCATATTAAAATTGAGCATGCAATAAGTTTTCACCGTAAAATGATTGCTAAGAATATATTAATTCTGCTAAAAGGCGATTTCTCGGAAGATGCACTTGTTCCTGTTTTAAAAATATTTGAAGCAAATTTGATGGCTGCAAACCACAAATCGAAGGTTATGAAAAGACTTTACCTTGTGTTGGTAGAACTACTGCAAAATGCAAGTCTGCATGGTTATAGCAAAACAGAATCAAAACAAGGGATTTTTACAGTTTCAGAAAGTAATGATATTTATAAAATAAGCACAGGTAATTACATTGAAAACAAAAATATAGCCTCATTGAAAGAGCATTTAGAGTTATTGAACAAAAAAAACAAGGATGAGTTATATGAAGAATATCTAAAACGACTTCAATCGGTAAATGAAGGGAACTTTAAAGCTAAAAGCATAGGACTTATTAAACTAGCCCGAATGTTGAATCATAAAATAGAATTTGAATTTAATAAATCGACTGAGGACTTATCATTTTTCGCAATATCAGTTACACTTAGCAGTTAACAAAACACTCTCGGGACAAGCTTCAAAAAAATAAACGAGACAAGATAACAAAGCATTAGAATTCACAGGGCAAAAGCATTCAAAAGATTAGTACAAAAAATAAATATATTTCTCCACGAATTAACACGGAATAGCACTAATTCAAATCAACTAATGGTGATTTTAAATATTTTTTCGTGTCAATTCATGTAATTCGTGGACATTTTATTTTTTATATTTTTAAATGCTTTTGCCCTGTTAGAATTCAAACTTCAAAACAAAACTAAATATTCAAAATTTCAAATTCGCAACCTTAAATATTGTGATTTTTGCACCTTAAAATTTGTTATTTATTTGAAAATTGAATATTATAATTTGCTATTTATTCGGAATTCATAGAAACTAAAGTGTCTGCAATAAAATTTCAGAACTAAGATCTTTAGATAGAAAAACACAAGACTTTTTCAGAATTAAACCATTTGGTTCAAAATAGTATTTGTAAGTATATTGGTTTTATAATCCTTCTCAAGTACACTATAAGGAATAACGAATTTACATCCTTCGCGAAACTGACTACAACCATAGGCAGATTTACCTTTTAGCATAATTCCTTTATTGCATTTTGGACAGTTTAATTCATTGGTTTTCTCTTCTATCTTTGCTTTATCGTCATCATATTTTGTGAAACCTACAGTGAAATCTGGTTTAATATTTAACACCCCTTTTGTTTTATTACCTTCAATTACAAAGCCAGTAATTTTACCTGTTTTCCCTTTGCCAATAAGGTCGTTCATTTGTTTCTCGCTAAGCTTTTTACCAAATTGTTCGAAAGATACCTTAAAGTTACAACCTGCTTTAAATTCGCTACAACCAAATGCTGAGCTTCCTTTTAAAATTATACCTTTCTTACATTTAGGACAAGTTATCTTTTTATTTGAATCAGACTTTGCTTTCTTTTTCGCGGTTTCCTTTTTCTGGTCTCCGGTCTGCTTTTTTCCTATTTCCGTTTTATCCTCTTCAATAGTAATAAGACTTTTTTGTTCTATTTTAACCTCATTAACAATGTCTAGCACCATTTGCTTCATCTCCTCAAGAAACAATTTAGGATCGTACTCCCCATTTTCAATTTGGCGAAGTTTCTTCTCCCACATTCCTGTAAGCTCAACCGATTTTAGTAATTCGTTATTTATAGTAGCAATTAGTTGGGTTCCTGTAATAGTAGGCACTAAGTTTTTACGCTGACGAACAACATATTTTCGTTTACAAATTGTCTCAATAATATTGGCTCGTGTAGATGGTCGACCAATGCCATTTTCTTTCATAAGCTCGCTCAGTTCTTCATCGTCAACTTGCTTACCAGCAGTTTCCATGGCTCGTAGCAAAGTGGCCTCGGTAAACTGTTTAGGAGGCTGTGTTTGCTTCTCCAACAAATCAGGTTCATGCGGCCCACGCTCCCCTTTTTCAAAAGTTGGCATTATTTGCCCTTCGTCTAAAAACTTCTCCGATTCCTTTCTAGGATATAATTCGCGCCAACCCTGCTCTAATATTATTTTTCCAGTGGCTTTAAATTCAACAGTACCGGCTTCGCCTAATACAGTAGTATTTGAAACAATACAGTCTGGATAAAAAACCGAAATAAACCTACGTGTTATTGTATCGTAAACCTGTTTCTCGTGCAAAACAAGTGCCGATGGACTAACTCCTGTTGGTATAACAGCATGGTGATCTGTAATTTTTTTATCGTCGAAAACCTTTTTACTCTTTTTAATTGGTTCGCTTAAAAGTTTTTGAGTAAAATTCTCGTATGGTTTTAATTTACTTAGTATGCCCTTAATTTTAGGGTACATATCGTTTGGCAAATAAGTAGTATCTACCCTTGGGTAGGTAACTAGCTTCTTTTCGTAAAGCTTTTGTATATACTGTAATGTTTCGTCGGCAGTAAAACTAAATTTTTTATTACACTCTACTTGTAACGATGTTAAATCGAATAGCTTAGGAGGTTGCTCCTTCCCTTTCTTTTTTGTGAAAGATAGAATTTCAAACTCATCCTCTTTTATTTTTTCAAGAAACTCAACAGCTTCTTCCTTTACTAAAAAACGTCCTTTTGTGGCATTAAAAACTACTTCGCGATAAGTTGTTTTAAGCTCCCAAAAAGGTTCGGGTTTAAATGCCTCAATCTCGTTATTTCGCTTTACAATTAGTGCTAAAGTAGGTGTTTGCACCCTACCAACTGAAAGTACTCCTTTACCATTGGCATATTTTAAGGTATAAAGGCGTGTGGCATTCATACCAAGTAACCAATCGCCAATAGAGCGTGCATTACCAGCAGCATACAGCAAATCGAAATCGTGCCCGTCTTTTAAATTATTGAAACCCTCTTTTATAGCCTCGTCGGTAAGCGACGATATCCAAAGACGTTTTAAAGGTTTTTTGCATTTTGCTTTAGTTAAAACCCAACGTTGAATAAGTTCTCCTTCAATACCTGCATCACCACAGTTTATTACTTCGTCGCAATTTTGAGAAAGCCTTTCGATTGTTTGAAACTGTTTTTTAACTCCTGAGTTATCAATCACTTTTATACCAAAGCGTGGTGGTATCATTGGCAAAGTTTCTACCCGCCAACGCTTCCATTGCTCAGAATAATCGTCGGGGGTTTTTAAGGTACACAAATGCCCAAAGGTCCAACTTACTTGATAGCCATTGCCTTCAAAGTATCCGTCTTTCCGAGTATTTGCCCCAACAATTCGGGCAATCTCTTTGGCTACACTTGGTTTTTCGGCAATGCACAGTTTCACGTTAGTATCTTTTAGATTAAGCTCAAAAATACATTTTCATGATTGTGGAAACAAACTAAGTTATTAACAACAAAAAAAGCTACTTAACCTACCTTATACATAAAATGGCTACACTCCTTGATTCCATAGCCGTTAAAGTTAAATGTTTGATAGTAATTGCGTGAGTGCTTTTTAACCGCACTCATTTTATTCTTATAAACTTCAATTAAACAACCTGTATGCTAAAAGATAGACAACTCACACCGTGACTTGCGGATATAAGGATAACTCAAATAGAAGTGTACATGATCTTTAAATACTACTCCCTTTAGTATTAATACATCTTCTGCTTCACATCTGAATCATAATTGATCGACACCTTGTTTATATATAGTGCCTGCAAGAAAACTCAGTCTCTGAAAAAGAAAGTTTAATTTTTAAGGCTTGCGAAGCTGATAAATTGGGAGTTTCCTTTCGTAAATGACCAATTTTGAAGCAAGCGTAACCTGCCTGACGTCAAGGCAGGCGAAAAAAATAGAGTTTTCTTGCAGAGACAATATATCGACTTGAAGTACTGAATACCAATATTTTGTTGACCATACAATGTGTGCTGTTAAACTAAATAATGTATGTCCGTTTGATCTTTGATAATCTGGCATATCACAAAGATAAAGTTTTTAGAAGCTAAAGCGAAATGCACTAAAGTGCATAGTTTTAACTAAAACTGAGACCAATAAAACTAACGTAAGGCAGGCAAAATCAAACATTTAAAAATAGCATAATAAACATATATTTTGTTCATTGCATTCAGAAATTAAAATTAATTCATCATAATTACGTTCAGGAACGTATCTTTATATCCTTATTATTGATTGGAAAGAAAATTAATGTAAAACTAATGGATTTACAGCTTATAATGAATCTTAGTAATTTTTCAAAAAAAAATATATTAATTATTATTCTTACTCTTGCGGCTGTAGTGTATATTACCACAGCATTTAATTCTCATGGTTTTTATCACGCAGATGAACATTATCAGATAATTGAATTTGCAGGTTTGAAGCTTGGTACTCACTCTCCTAATGAATTGGCTTGGGAATTCAAAGCTCAAATTAGACCTACCTTACAGCCTGTTATTTGTTTCTTGTTTTTTAAAGTATTTGAAATTTCGAATATAAATAATCCATATAATCAGGTATTTTTACTTCGATTACTTTCAGCAATATTTGCAATAATTGTTATTTTCTATTTTGTTCAGAATACTAAAATTTTTATCAAAAATGAATCTGTAAAAATAGCATATTATTTACTTTCTTTCTTTTTATGGTTCATTCCAATTATTAGTATACGGTTTTCTTCTGAAACATGGTCTGGACTCTTATTTATATTATCATTAACTATTTTTATCAATGATTCAAATAACAAAACTACCCCTTTTATAATAGGTTTGTTATTTGGTATAAGTTTTCTATTTAGATTCCAAATTGCTTTCGCCATATTTGGTTTTGGATTATGGTTAATATTCATTAATCACTCAGTATTGAAATATTTATTAAAAATAGGTATATCATTTTGCACAATTGTATTTCTAGGCTTGTTATTAGATTCTTGGTTCTATGGTGAGTTTGTTTTTACTCCTTGGAACTATTTCTATAAAAATATTATTGAAGGAGCAGCTTCTGGATTTGGCACTTCCCCTTGGTATTTTTATTTTGTCAAGATATTATGTTATCCTAGTTATTTTATAGGTATTCCAATTATTTTATCGTTCATAATACTCTTTATTACAAAACCCAGACATTACATTTTATGGATTAGTATACCTTTTATTATAGGTCATTCTATTATTTCACACAAGGAAGAACGATTTTTATTTCCATTAGTATACTTTATTCCACTCATGTTATTAGAAAGCTATTTGGTTATAAATAATCTAATTACGAATCGTTTATCTAAAAGTATTTTAAATTACTTTTTGCTAGTAACTTTTGTTGTTGTGAACACAATTGGGATTATTGCAATGGGACAAAAATCTGCTGGTATTGGTAGAATGGAGATCACAAAATATATTCATGACAATTATGGTAGTGAAAAGATTAATTTAGTATTTTGCTCGTGGTCAAACCCTTATAATCCATGGCATAGTTTGCCTGCTAAATTTTATCTTGAAGATTCCTTAACTGACCACAGAATTAAGAATTTATGTGAGTTAAATGATTCTTTATTTATAAAAGATGCTGTAAATCTATTGATTATCCGAAAAAATGATAAGAAAAATATTGAATGTTCCAAAATAATTAATAGCTCCAAATTTGTTTTTAAAACTCAAAGTGTTCCTACATGGATTGAAGGGTTAAATAAGAAATATAAAGGATTTGAAAATAATAACATTTTGGAATTATATAGATACGTTGATACTAAATAAAAAGAATATTAACCGAAACTTGACAAAAACAAAAAGCAACTTTTTTAATACTCACTACATCATACCCAAACTCCGAAACTTGAGTTAAATTATTACGAAGTAGTTTTACTGAAACAGAGGTATTATACCAATGTAAAGTCGTTCATTAATAAATTCCACTGTTAACTACTACCTATGTAAAAAGTACTAATACTACTATTAAGGTACTGAGAATTTAGTGGAAAAGCTTACAAATAATACTATTATATATATAGTTTCAGTCAGCAGTTAACAGTTGATAATGCAGTAGACTTAGAACTGAGGACTGTTTACTCAAATAGTTCGAAAAAAACTAATTATTAAAATTACCCACTAAATTCGGTAGAGAACCAAAAAAAAATTAACAAATATGCAAGCACATTGACAACAAATAGTTATGATATCCAAAAACAAAAATTTATATATATAAAAAAAGAGTACCATTTCTGATACTCTTTTATTGTGATCCAGCCAGGACTCAAACCTGGGACCCACGCCTTAGAAGGGCGTTGCTCTATTCAACTGAGCTACTAGACCAGTCCTTTTTGCTATTAAAGCGGTGCAAAAGTAGTTCGATTTTTAAAAAAATCAAATTTATTGCTCACTTATTTTTAAATAAAATTTAAAGCAATTTTATAAGATTTAAGTAATGAACTAAAAAAAAACTTTAATTGAATACTTATTCATTTGATAATTGGCTCACTACTCAAATCTAATAGTCTATTATTAAACTAGTTAATTGAAATTAATTCAATATCGAAAATTAATGTTGCATGTGGCTCAATTGGTCCACCTGGGTGTGGGTTTGCACCATAAGCAAGATCCGATGGAACAAATAGTTTCCATTTTGAACCAACTGGCATTAATTGTAAGGCTTCAACCCAACCTTTAATTACTCCACCTACTGGAAATGAAGCTGGCTCGCCACGGTCAACTGAACTATCAAATACAGTTCCATTAATTAACGAACCATGGTAATGGGTAGTTACAGTGTCTGTTGCCTTTGGCATTTCACCATTTCCTTCAGTAACAACCTCGTATTGCAATCCGCTTTCTAAAGTAACTACTTCTTTACGCTTTGCATTCTTTGCCAAATAAGTTTTTCCTTCTTCAATATTATGTCCAAATTGCTCTTCTTGCAACTTTTTAAAATATTCTTGTAGTATGCTTTGAACTTTTTCCTCAGGTATAGCAAGCTCATTTCCTTCTAAAAAGTCTTTAATACCTTGTGCTAATTTCTCAGCATCCATCTCTTTCATTCCTTGTTGCTTCATGTTTTGAGCTATATTTACTCCAAAACCATAGCTAACATTTTCTAATTCTGTCTTAAACATTATGTTATCTTTAATTTATCAACAATTCTCATTCAATATTATATGTACAATACTTACACCTTGATTCCTCAACTGTTAAAGTTAAATATTTGATAGTCAAGTCGCGAGTGCTTTTTTAACGGCACTAGTCTAATTGTCGCAAACCACTATTAATCGACAACTTACATCGCAACTTGCGGATTTAAGATGTACATAAAACGGTGCAAAAGTAATATTTTTTTATATACATAAGCAAAAGAATGATATTTTTGCCGTGAAAATCGCTCTCAGGTTAACCTGATTAATTCATAAATTTTTTCAAAAATGAATTAACAGATTGATTATCACACTATAAAATTGTGTTTGTAAAAAAATTAATTTTTAAAAAAGTTTCCAAGCGCATTTATTTCAATGCATCTGTTTCGCCTGCCTGCTGCAGGCAGGTTGCGTAACCCTTGAAACTTTAGTTCACGAACATATATAAAATAATAATTAGTGTGAGCAAATACAAAGATATATCTACGGATTTCGACGCCTTACAGCTACATCAAACTAAACGCATGAATTATTCAGGTTAAGTATTGATTATGACAATTTTTTTTTGTGCATAATACAGGTTAAAAACTAATTCACTGTATAATTAAATTTTATACTGCCACAGTTAAAGTAGTATATTTCTGATTATCATAGTATTAATAAATTTAATGGAGTGTTGATTTTAAAAGTGTTATTTAAACTTACATTTATATGTGAAACATTAAAAAAGAACATTATTTTTGTCAACTTTTAAGCATATAATATTAACAATATGAAAAAGGTAGCGATAATTGGTTCTGGCTTTTCAAGCTTATCAGCAGCATGTTATATGGCTCAAAAAGGTTATAATGTAACAATATTTGAAAAAAACGAAACTATTGGAGGCCGTGCTCGCCAGTGGAAACATGATGGATTCACTTTTGATATGGGTCCTACCTTTTATTGGATGCCTGATGTATTTGATAAATTCTTTGCTGATTTTAACAAAAAAACTTCCGATTACTATCAATTATCTAGATTAGATCCTGCCTACGAAGTGTTTTTTAATAAAAACGACAGCATTAAAGTAGAAGTTGATTTAAATAAAATGCAAAATACTTTTGAGAAAATTGAACCAGGCAGTGGTAAATTTCTTAAAAGCTTTCTTAAAATGGCAGAATTTAATTACAATGCAGCCATGAACAAAGTTATTTATCGACCTGGCAAATCACCTTTAGAATTAATTACACCAGCTACCATAAGCCGCATTGGACAATTCATTAGGACAATAAGTCAAACTATTCGTCGCAAGATAAAAGATAAAAGACTTATTCACCTACTGGAATTTCCTGTAATATTCTTAGGAGCAAAACCTCAAAAAATACCTGCTTTCTATTGCTTTATGAATCATGCCGACATGACATTGGGAACTTGGCATCCACATGGTGGAATGTATAAAGTAATTGAATCCATGGCGAATTTAGCTACTGAACTCGGTGTTAAAATAAAAACGAATACACCTGTTGAAAAAATTACGGTTGAAAATAATATTGCAAAAGGAGTTTTAATAAATGGCATATTGCATAAATACGATGCGGTTATTTCAGGAGCTGATTACCATCATACCGAGTTTTTATTGGAAAAACAATTCAGAAATTACAATGAGAAATATTGGTCTAAAAAAACATTCGCCCCATCGGCTCTAATGTTCTTTGTTGGTTTCGATAAGAAACTCAAAAACACTCAACATCATGCATTGTTTTTTGATACTGATTTCGACGCGCATATATCTACGATTTATGACACAGCAGAATGGCCAGAGAATCCTTTATTCTACTCTAGTTTCCCAAGCATTACTGATAAATACCTAGCTCCTGAAGGAAAGGAAACTGGTATATTCTTAATTCCATTGGCACCTGGATTGACAGATACTGAAGAAATTAGAGAAAAATACTTCAATCAATTAATGGACAGAATGGAACAAATTACAGAGCAAAGCTTGAAAAAAAATGTATTATTTAAAAAATCATACTGCGTTTCTGATTTTTCAAAAGACTACAATGCATATAAAGGAAATGCCTATGGCTTAGCAAACACTTTACTACAAACAGCTTTTTTGAAACCAAAAATTGAAAATAAAAAAATTAAAAACATGTTTTATACCGGACAATTAACTGTTCCGGGGCCTGGTGTACCAACAACCATTATTTCAGGAAAAATTGTTGCAGAATTAGCACACAAAAAACTTAGTTCGCTTTAAATAAATAGCATGAAAAAACTATACGATAATACATCTTTTAAATGCAGTAAAATTGTTACTCAACAATACAGCACATCCTTTTCAATGGGCATCAAGTTATTTGATAAATCTATTCGGAATTCTATTTTTAGCATTTATGGTTTTGTTCGTTTTGCCGACGAAATTGTAGATACTTTTCACAATTACAATAAAGAAGAACTATTAAACAAGTTTGAGGAAGATTACTATAGCGCATACAAAATGGGCATAAGCTTAAATCCCATACTTAATTCTTTTCAATTAACCGTTAGGAAATACAATATTGACGATGAACTAATTCAAGCATTTATAAAAAGTATGCGTAGCGATTTGTTGAAAAATAAATTTAACGAAAACGAAATAAGAGAATACATTTATGGCTCAGCTGATGTGGTTGGTTTAATGTGTTTAAAAATTTTTGTTAATGGAGATAATGAAAAATACAATGAACTAAAAGAATCGGCAATGCGTTTGGGATCAGCTTTTCAAAAAGTTAATTTTTTACGAGACATTAAAAATGATGTTAACGATTTACATCGTGTTTATTTCCCACAATTAGAATACACAAACCTTTCCGATAATATAAAAGATATTATTGTTGAAGATATTGAGCATGATTTTAAAGAAGCCTTAAAAGGAATAAAACAATTGCCGAAATCTTCTAGAAAAGGAGTACATGCAGCTTATCAGTACTTTAGAAAATTGAATAGAAAGCTAGGACGAAGCTCTGCCCAAAAAGTTCTTAATAAAAGGGTACGCATTCCTAATTTAATGAAAGTATGGGTGTTAGGGCGTTGCTATTTTAATGGAAACATTAAGGCTGCATAGCCAAAATATTCTAAGTAATCTTCATAAAAATATATTTAATATACTATAATGTTTTTATATTTAATAGTACTACTATCTGTAATTTCGGTTCCCCTTGCATTAAGTTTCGAAAAGAATTTGAGATTATATAAAAGATGGAAATTTTTACTGCCTGCAATATTCATTAGCATGCTTTTCTTTATAATTTGGGATATTATTTTTACCCATCTAGGATATTGGGTTTTTAATCCAATTTATAATTCAGGAATTAATTTATTTAAACTACCGCTCGAAGAGTATTTCTTTTTCATATCTATACCTTACGCTTGCGCCTTTACTTTTTATGCTATAAAATTTCATTTTCCGAATTACAATACTGGTATAAATGGCACTCGTATTATTTCTGCTTTATTAATTATAATAGCAATAGCTATAGCATTATCGAATAGGCAACATGTGTATACTTTTGTAAACTTTATTGTTATGGCAATGGTTTTGCTAGTAAGTTCATTTGCCGCAAAGCAAGTGTTAAAATACTACCTAGCAATATTCCCAATCATAATTATTCCTTTTGTAATTGTAAGTAGCATATTAACAGGTACAGGTATTGAACAAGAGGTTTATAAATTTAAGCCCGAAGTAATAACAGGTATTCGTATATTAACTATCCCTATTGAAGATATGTTTTATGCCTTTTCGCTAATATTAATGGTATTAGTATTTACTCATATATTTGAAAACAAACTAAAAAGAAAAGCTAAAGCATGAAAATAGCAGTAATTGGCTCTGGAATAGGTGGCTTAGCATCAGCATATTGGCTAGCGTTAAAAGGACACGAAGTAACTGTGTTTGAAAAAAACACCAAACCCGGAGGTAAAATAAATGAACTGCACATTAATAACTACCGATTCGACACTGGTCCTTCCCTATTTACAATGCCTCAATTGGTAGATGAGCTACTAAACTCAACTATTGATAACACCACTAAATTTGAGTATGAACAACTTAATGTGGTTTGTAAATATTTTTATAAAAATGGAAAAACACTTAACGCTTTTGCCGATACTGAAAAATTTAAAAATGAATGTAAAGATAAGTTTGGTGAAGACCCCAAAAACATCGCAAAATATCTAACAAAAGCACATACAATATACAAACTAACTGCCAATATATTCATATTCAATTCATTAAGTAAATTCCGTAATTTTCTAAAGCTTTCTGTACTAAAATCGCTGCTACAAGTACACAAAATTCAGTTTTACCAAACCATGCATGCTAGTAATAAAAGAATGTTTTCTAGTCCAGAGTTAGTACAACTATTTAATAGGTACGCTACTTATAATGGTTCAAATCCTTATAAAGCACCAGCAACATTAAATATTATTGCACATCTTGAAAATAACCTAGGTGCCTTCTTTCCTAAAAAGGGAATGTACTCCATTGTAGATCATATTTATCGTCTTTGTGAGAATCAAGGTGTTAGGTTTAATTTCTCCACTTTAGTTAACGAAATAGTAGTTAAAAACAAAAAAGCTATTGCCATAAAAACTGGGAATAAAGAAATAGCATTCGACCATATAGTTGCCAATAGCGATGTTAACTATTTAGCAAAAAAAATGATAAAGAATCATCCTTTAAATAAAAGGTTAGAAAAGCTTGAACCATCATCGTCTGCCCTTGTGTTTTACTGGGGAATTAAAAAACAATTTCATGAACTCGATTTACACAACATTCTTTTTAGTGCTAACTATAAAGATGAGTTTAAGAAAATGTTCGATGAAAAATCACTCTCCAGCGACCCAAGTATTTATATTTTTGTTAGCTCAAAGTTAGTTAAAACAGATGCTCCTGAAGGTTGCGAGAATTGGTTTGTAATGATTAATGCTCCATATAACGATAAGCAAAATTGGGATGAGTTAATAAAAAAGGCTCGTAAAAACATTATTGCAAAAATAAATACTACACTAAATACAAATATTGAAGATTATATTGAATGTGAATCTATAGCATCACCCGAAAGTATTGAAGAGAATACCCTTAGTGAAAAAGGTGCGCTTTATGGAAATTCGAGTAATTCAACAATGTCGGCATTTTTACGTCATCCTAATTTTTTAAAAGGCATTAAAAACATTTCCTTTGTAGGAGGTAGTGTTCATCCTGGAGGAGGAATACCTCTTTGTTTAGCAGGAGCGAAAATTATTGAAAAAGAAATTCAGACAATGCCCAATACACATCTAAACAATAATTAAACAGACTCACAAATTGAACTATATTTTTGAATTTTGAACGCATGAAATTCCTAACTACGCTCCTATCAAAAGACGGATTAACATTTATTTTTATTATATTTTATGTAGTAGGCATTGGCTTATTTATCACACCCTTAACTCAAACTTTATTTTTATCATTATTACCATATTCTTTGCTTGGCGCAACAATAGCAATACTATATTTTCATAAAGAGTGGAATATTAAAACCATAGCCGTTTTACTCTTTATTTTTATTGGTAGCATAATTGCTGAAATTATTGGCGTAGCTACTGGTAAACTATTTGGTGTTTACGTGTATTTATCTTCGTTGGGAATAAAAATATATGCTGTACCTATTTTAATTGGAGTAAATTGGATTGTACTAATATATGCATCCAATGCAATAGTAACAAAATTCACAAAAAATAGTTTGATAAAAATACTAGGAGCTTCAAGTTTAATGATAGTTTACGACATTGTACTTGAAAAGGCAGCACCAATTATGCAAATGTGGATTTTTAAAGACAACCAACCACCATTAAGAAATTATGTGGTTTGGTTCTTATTAGCCATTATATTTCATTCAGCTATCGAAATATTTAAGGTTAATACCTCTAACAAACCAGCTAGAGCTCTTTTTATTATTCAATTGTTCTTTTTGGCAGTAATTGTATCTTACACCTTATTTTTTAGTAAATGATAAAAGCAAACCATAAAAACTTTTGGGTCAAATTTTCGAATATTTACTCAAAAATTCTTCTAAAAATATATTTCCGCAATATCAAGTACATTGGCGACTATGAGCATACTGAAAAGCCTGTGCTTATTATTGCAAATCACTTTTCGTGGTGGGATGGTTTTATTCAAATACAATTAAACAATAAATATTTTAAGCGCAAGTTTCATTTTATGATGCTTGAAAAGGAACTAAAAAAATCTGAGATTTTAACAGCTATTGGCGCTTGTTCTATCAGTAAAGGAAAACGCTCTAGCCTTGAAAGCTTAGCTTATTCTGTAGAAATACTACAAAATAAGCGAAACCTCTTTCTATTTTTCCCTCAAGGACGAATTAGAAGTGTTTACACTAAAAACTTCATTTTTGAAAAAGGAATGCTAAGTTACTTACTTGAGAATTTAAAGAACGATTATCAGTTTATATTTAATGTGAATTTAATTGACTACGCTGCTTTTCGTAAACCAGAAATAAGAGTCAATTATAAAACTTACGATATTAAAGACTATGCTACTACCGATGAAGTAGAAAAAGATTTTAACTTTTATGCCAACGAATGTATAAGCAAACTACAACGTAAATGATTTATCTATGTTATTTCATATTATTGTTTACAGCGATTCGCTTTGTAACGGCGCTTGTTAATTTTTTGTCGTTTAAATACCTTCCTGAAATTGTTAATTTACACGAATTACCAAAATTATCTATTTTAATACCTGCCAGAAATGAAGAAGCTAATATTGGTAATTTATTACAACAATTAAGCAAATTTACTTACACTACTTTCGAGATTATAGTGTACAACGATAAATCTACCGACAAAACAGCAGACATTATAAACAAACATATATATAAACAAAATAATATTAAACTAATTAATGGTGTTGATTTACCCGAAAATTGGCTCGGTAAAAACCACGCTTGCCATCAATTAGCAAAAGTAGCCACTGGCGATATTTTTCTTTTTCTTGACGCTGATGTTAGTGTTAAAAATGGATTAATTGAAAGGGCTTTAACCCATCTGCAAAAACAAGGCTTACATCTTCTGTCAATTTTTCCTAAACAGATATCTAAATCTACAGGTGAAAAAATATCCGTCCCTTTAATGAACTGGATTCTATTAAGCCTTTTACCCATGGTACTCATTCGCAAATCGCAAAACCCAGCATTTTCGGCAGCAAACGGACAATTTATGCTTTTTAAAGCAGATAGCTATAGGTTACAATTACCACATGAGCTTTTTAGAATGCATAAGGTTGAGGATATAGAAACACTGCGCCATTTTAAGAAACAAAATCTTAAAGTAGATACTCTTTTAGGTAACGATTATATTAAATGCAGAATGTACACCAACCTAAATGATGCAATTGATGGATTTACAAAAAATATTTTTCAGTTTTTTGGCAATAGTATTGTCTTAACAATATTAGTTGCACTTTTAACGACATTAGCCCCTCTGCTATTATACTTATTTATAGGGATACAAATAACAAGCATATATATTTGTGTTGTTATAGGAATTCGCATGCTTGTATCCCTTGCTAGTAAACAATCAGTATTTAGTAATTTATTATACATGATACCACAGCACATTATTTTTCTAGTAATAATTACTAAAGGCATAATTTATAACAACAGAAAAAAATTAATATGGAAAGGAAGAAATATTCTATAAACCTGCTTTTATTGGTCATATGTTTTATGACTATTTTACCTAAAATATACGCTCAGCAATCTAGCCAAGATATAATATATGAAGCTTTTTCTAGAGGTAAAATGGATGTATGGCACAATGTAATGACTCAAATTGAGCAAGAATCAATTTATACTGATAATAACAACGAACTAGTTAATCTATACTATGGATATGTTGCTTGGCTAATTAGTATTAAAGATTTTGATAAAGCAGAAATATACATTGAAAAAGCAGAATTACTGTTAAACAACTTATTGATTGAAGAAGCAGTTAATCCCACTGCAATTGCATACAAAGGAGCTTTTATAGCTTTCGAAATTGGGGTTTCAAACCTGAAAGCAATTTACTTAGGTTCAAAAAGTGTTAATTTAATTGACAAATCTTTGGAATTAGATTCTACCAATGTGCAAGGACTAATTGAAAAAGGAAATTCAATGTATTATTGTCCAGCTGCATTTGGTGGCGATAAAATGGAAGCTATTATTCATTACAAAAAGGCTATTTCATATATGGAGTTATATAATATGACACATAATAATTGGCTTTATTTAAATACCATGACAGCTTTAGGTCAAGCCTATGAGGGCACCAATCAAATTCAAAAAGCAAAGGTATGTTACGAGAAAATAATTAAATTTAAACCAAACTACATGTGGGTGGAAGAAGAGCTTTATCCCGATATGCTAGAAAGACATAATTTAAAATAAGCTATTAATACATTGAAGTATATTTCTACATATAATGAAACAACTACTAATTCTAATAAGCATTCTTCTTTTTTGTCAATACAAAATACAAGCTCAAGAAAACACTCAAGCTAATATTAATTTAAACAAGCCTCCTCCTCGAATTATTAGGGCTTGTTGTGCATTTGGTGCCAATATGAAACTGGTAGGGTTACCTTTTATTAAGATTAATCATATTACAAGCCTTGCTGAATTAGGACAACACAAATACATGAGTGGAAAAAGCGAAGGCAATGGATTAATTTACACACAAAATGGTGGGTTTATAGATATTGGACACTTACGCGACCAAACCGATTGGACTTACTACTTATACCATTATATTATAGATAAGCGAGGAAAAGGCAAAGTGGTTCAAAAACTTGGAAACGAAGCTGGAAAAAAAACGCTAACACTTTCTATCCCCAAAGATTTTGACAGCTTAAACTGCTTACTATTAGCAGGTAAAATTACTTACGATTTATCACTTTGGCATGAATTATCTACTTGGTTTGGAGCATCAACTATCCCAATGATGCCAGAACGCTATTCTAGTTTTTCGGTGGAAGATGTTTACTCAAATTTATTAGGAGTGCTTATTGGCATTGAAGCTATTAAAAGTAAGCAAGCCTTTAATGAAGCAATAACCAATATTCTTTTAAAAACATTAAACAACTTGAATGCCGTTGAAACAGAGGAAGAAACCTATTCATCGCTAGAAGAGGTTAAGAATATTTGGTGGACGAACGAAAAACGTATCCCTAATAAAAGAGTATTGCTTAAGTACGATACTGATTCGTATTCCACTTGTTCTCCTTGGTTAATACCTAGCACAACAAGTAATGCCAATCCAATAACACTACATGTACCTATAAAAACAATGCAAGGAACATTACTAAACAATTATTATGAACTAAGCATAAATTTAAATTACAAATTACCTATTACCGATATCTTTCCAAACAAGGAAAGCAAAATTATTACTCAAAATGATTTTGAGATCCTTTTAAAATGGATATCTAATAATAATAGATCGTTAGATTTTAGACATTAGATGCTAGACAAAAATATAATGACTTGAATATAATACCTTTAGGTAAATATTCGGTAATATCATTCTCAGTTGATTGTCAACGTATTATAAAAACATAACGTACTATTGTAATAAGCAATAAGTATTATTACAGATAGATAATTATCAATCAAAAAGGCTCTATTTACTTGAAGATGTTTTGTATATTAGCTATATATTAAAAACATTGCATGAAAAAAATAGGTTGTCTATGCCTTTCCATCTTTTTTTATCTATTTACTCATTGTCAAACAAACAAAACTGGCATTCCATTTATTACAAACTATTATACTCAGCAATACAATGCAGCAGAACAAAACTGGTCAATAGTACAAGATAATCGAGGAATATTGTATTTTGGAAATAACGATAATGCTATTTTGGAATATGATGGAGTGAATTGGCGAAAAATTCAAAATAGTAATGGATACATTGTTCGTTGCTTAGCCATTGATAGTAATAGTGTAGTTTATTTAGGTGCATTAATGATTTTGGCAAATTAAATATTAACAATAGTAAACTAGATCAAGGCTTATTTTCGTACAATATTAAAACCGGAAATACACTAATTACTTTTAAGGATAAAAAAAACAAAGTTTCGTTAAAAATTCAGACATATACCAATCGTGCAATTACAATTAGTCAGGGTTATTGCTAGGTACTTTATATAATGGTGCAGCATTAATAAATAGTGAATGTAACATTATAAGTCATTACAATAAATCAAACGGACTTCAAGATGAAACTATCATTGATATTTCACTTGATAAAAACAAAAATATTTGGTTTGCTTTAAATAATGGAATTTATAAAATAGAGCAAAATAACCCAATAAGACATTTTAGCGAAAAACAAGGCATTCATGGATTAATACAGGGCAAAAGCATTCAAAAGATTAGTACAGAAAATAAATATATTTCTCCACGAATTAACACGGAATAGCACTAATTCAAATCAACTAATGGTGATTTTAAATATTTTTTCGTGTT
>JAUXEM010000015.1 GCA_030620515.1 Salinivirgaceae bacterium | reverse complement strand
TTACGAGTTTTAAAAGTTGAAACAGCTGGGCAAAGTAATCCACAAGGCATGAGTGATATGCGTTTGGTTGGTATAATTAATGCTTTAGAATTTAAAAAGGCGGTTTTAAACCAGCGAACTCTGCTTAAAACCGAAGGGTTTATGTCAATTCAGAAACAATCAGTCCAAGAAGGTGAATCAGTTGAATTATTAAAAGAGATTAGAGATTTACTGAAAAACATTAAAGAAAAATAAAAAAAGAAAAGGCTGTCAAAAATTAACTAGAAAGCCTTAAACTTTTATACTTAAAATATTATTCTACTTCAACCACATCTTGATTAATACCGGTATAATCCTTTTCTGCCCATATATAAATCGATACATAAATATCCTTATTGCCACTACTTGTTTTAGCTATTAGATATGTACAATTAGAATTTTGAAAAAATCCCCATTTACTTCCAAACCTATGATTATCAAGTCTTTTAAAATACTTCTCCTCAAAAAACTGATCCAGACTCTCTTGCGAGACTAAAATTTCATAGCCTTTATTCGCCAGTGCTTTTTTTGCCATCATTAAAATATACTCAGGGTTATTATCAGCAGATGTCGAAAACTGGTATCTAACTATTTTCCCTTTAAAAGATCTATCACCACCGAATTCTCCAAACTCATTCATGGGTAGTCTTAAATTTCCATATTTTGTAGTTTTATTAAAAACCACTTTTGCTCCATCGTAACCCACAAGATTAGAATAACTACCAGAATTGCTAACGGATGCACTTGCATTTGATGTTGAATTACCATTACTTTTTTGAGTACTACCGGTAAGTTGAACATCTTTTAACCTAAAAATGCGGTCTTTATACTTGTATTCAAACATAGTAACAGCATCTACTACAGGAAACTCAAAAGCCGATTTCACCGGAACACCTGGTATAATAGTGAAGCGTGCTTTTGCTCCAACATTTTCACCAACGCTTTGAGAAAGTGTTTTGTGAGCAGCTCCGTTTTGGTCAACAATGCGTGTATCAAATACATAATCGTCAAGTTCATAATCTTTATCTCCTCTATTTTCAAACTCAAAATTAAGTAGCATTTTATCACCAAGGGTTTTGCTACCCAAGTAAACTAAGAAAATATCGGTGTCAATTTCCATTTCGCCACTTATTGCATTTGTTGGAGTACTACCAGATGAAGCTGCTGTTGTTGTGGCAACAGGTTCAACAGGTGGTTCTATTTCCGATAAAAGCTCCATACACTTTGCAAAACATTCTTTACTAACTGAAGGCACCGATTCTAATACTTTAATAGCATCTGCATTGTTTCCTTGTTTATGCAATGCTGTAGCTTTTGAGATAATGAAATCGCACTCTGAATTATAAAATTCAATGATTTTAACTTTACCTTTTTCAACCATGGCTTTAAATTGCCCTTTACTAGTATTTATATTTTTCAGAGCTTGTGAGTATGCTTTGGTTTCGTTTTTTCCAACTCCTTTTATTTCAATACTCGACTCACTATATATAGCACCACTTTTAGCATCTTTAATAAAAAAGTTAACCGATAAGTATAAAGCATGCATTGGCGGAGCCGTAGGAGTTAGCTCTTTCGATAAAATATCGACAGTAGCATCCATAATAAAGAAAGGATTATTTCCGTCGCCGGCCAAACCATTTTTAGTGCAAATCTGTTTCATTTTATTCATAAGCATATTCTTTGCTCCTTGAGGTATCTCCTGAGCCGTAACTTGTGGAGTAATAGAAATTCGTGCCGCATCGTCGGCTTTACCTTCACTATTTTGGGCAAAAAGGGTTCCCGAAAAACCAAAGGCAATTACTGTTAGAAAAACTAATAGTCTTTTCATAATTCTTATTTTTCACCTATAATTAAATGAGCCTCTCCTAAACCACGCATATAAACTTTACACTCCATCATAAATGGTTCCTTGGCTAAATATTTACGTAAGTTATTTACAAAACGGCGTGTATCCATAGCTCTTTGCTTACCATTACGTTCATAAAACATAGGAATACGTACTTGCTCGTATTTTTGAAAGTTACTTGTACCATCCGATAAATTAAAACGACCTTCAACAGTATTATCAGCCATCCAATCTTCTATAAAAATACCAAACTCATCGGTTTCGCCATTAAGGTCAAATTCATCTTCAAGGTCATATTCAGCCGAGTCCCATACTTTAACCATAACTTTAACCTCGCGTCCTTTGGCAAACATATCTTCAAAATGAGTCATTAAACGACCGTTAAACTCATCCATATAGCTTAATACAGCTTCTTCAAGTAACAATTCGGGTGCTGCTGCAGAACTAGGTGCACCAGTACCGGCTGCACTTGCAACATTTTTACTGGTATAGGCATCTAAACCATTTAAAGTAAATACAATATATTTACGTGGTCCTTGCTGCTTTATCTCAAAGTCTAAGTCCATAATAATATCGGCCTTAGCAGTACGCTTTAGCATATCAATTGGCGATTCGGCCAGCTCACTACCGCCTTTACTCATCATCATACTAGTTTCGGCAGCTTGTTGTTCTAAATTTTTGAGTTCTTGCTCCAAATCTTTCAATGGAAAACCACGGTCGGCCATAATACCACTCATCTTTGAAATAATAAGTCTTAAATCGCCATCGGTTTGCAAAGCTTTTTTGTAATCGGGTAAAACAATCTCAGTTCCCTGATTATCGAAAGTCATACTAAAATTTTTGCTAATACACAGTCTGTCGCTGGGTACTACCATAATGGTAGGTTTCTTTGCTTGACCATAGCTATTAGCTATGGCAGCAACTACAAGTAAAATTGTTAAAATTTTTTTCATAAATATAAATTTATTAAAAATTGTAGCCCTTTAAGCGAGATTAATAGTATTAATTAGATTAATATTGTCACTTACAGCTACAAATTTTATTTATTTTTGCACACTATTTTTTTTAAAATCCGGAATCTAAACTACGGGCTATACCTTCTTTCTCCATTTCTTTTCTTAATTCGTTGAAGGCAATGGATATGGTTACACCAACCTTATATGTTTTTTTATTTACTTTTACCCTATCGGCGCCTGATGGCGGTGCATCGGTACTTAAATTCACATATTGCAGATACTTACCTCCTGGTTCAAAAAATGTAGTAAAATAGGCTTCGTTTTTTGTAAAAACATCGCTATCAGTTACTATAGCAGGAGTTGCAGCTGCACGTCCACCTGCACCAGCTGGAAAACCTCTTGATATAGCACAAGCAACGGCATCTTGTTTAGCTTTGCGAATAGCATCTTCAACTTTTTTACCATAGCCCCAAACTTTAATTAGTTTTGTACCATCTACACCAACAGCTACGGTTGCAACTTCATAATTATATGTACTGTTGTATTCAAGTTTTCGAACTTTATTTTTGCTCTGAGCCGAACAATTAACAGCAAAAAGCACTACTACAACCAATAAAGATGTTATGTTTTTAATTTTCTTCATTTTTTTATAATTTAATTTACCATGTGTTAATTCAATCTTTAAAACTCTAAACGTATACCAACATCAATTGACATTCCATAACGATCATCAAAAAAGTCAGTATATTTACTGTATCCATTAAAGCTATCTCTTTCTTTATCGTAAGGCGATCCAATTAATGTATAATAGTTAAAAGTACCCATAAGTTGTAAAAAATGAGTTATATTTATTGTAGCATATCCTCCAAAATTCATAAATTCTATGTTAATATAATCATCTTTTTCGCGACCTAAATTTACTAATAAATCTTCTTGTGTTGCCATTTCCTGCCCATAAGAAATAAGTGGAGCAATTGAAAAGTTTCGGGCTATGTAAAAACCTTTAGATAAACCAATTTGCCAACGAGTAAAACTCATATCATAACTTGTATTAGAAATATCATAATCTTGATAATCAAAAGCAGCTGCACCAAATAATTTTAATTGTGTTATACCAATATCAACCATACTAGCAGCAAAGCGAGCAATATTAAATTCAAGCTTCGCATAGCCGCCTCCCATTCCACCAAAAGAATAGCCTGCTGATAATCCAATACCTAAATCGTTTCGCTGCTGCATAAGCATACCTGGCTCTATACCCAGCCCAGAGGTCTGATAAAAAGTTGAAAACTCATTGGAATTGCCTGTTGCAACATTTCTATTATCAATAATTTTCTTTGCACGTACTACTGCTTTTCTCTTTGCAACTATATCTCCACTTCTTTTTTGTTTCATTTCTACCACAAAAAATCGCTGGTCGGTTTTCAATCCTTCTTTTCGTCCTATTTTAGCACTTATAGGTTTCGCCTTATAAACTGGTGTTTTAATTTTAAAATCTTCTAAATCTTTTTCTATTTTAAAAATAACACTTTGAATACTTGTGGCAATCATTTTTTGAAAAAGCTCTTCCCTCGTTCGTTGTTTTGCAGGAGCCAGAATTTGTCCAGCATTGTATTGTGTACCATCTGCATCACCACTAGCATTCATAATAAATTGAATAGGAAAATCTGTTTTATTAAATCTAATCTTCTTTGCTTCTCTTACATCCTCTTTATCGTCTTCATAAATCCACAAATCATTGTAAAAAACATCTATTATTGTATCGGTAAAACTAAGTTTAAATAAATAGGCTCTTGCTTGTCCTTCCCAACCATTTTTTATTCGCTTAGATCTTTTAAATTCAGTATTTGTACGTTCTGCTTTTATTTTTCTGGCAGCATCTCGCTTATTATATTTTTGACTCATAGACTGTATCCCATAATAATCGAGTACTAATATATAACTATGATCAATAAGCGCTTCTCCGGCATCTTTTAATTTTGCGATTCCAATTTTACTTGATGATGCTTTTATCACTTCATCATCGGTGGCATTATACATTCCTCTATCATAAATTACCGACATATCAAACTCACCATTTTCTTTACGTGAAAACCATTTCGTTAGAATCTCATTCGGAATTTTATTATGCAATAATTCTTGTTTAATAACAGCAGCATCCTTATCATACACCTTCATGGTTCTAATACTAAGGGTATTATCATCAAATTTATCAGGAATATTAATAAAATTGGAAGCTTTTTTGAGATCGTTATTATATTTCGATGTATTTTCTAATATAAGTACAGTAATCGCATTTCTATTGTACTCAGAAATAGCTTTTACGCTATTACTAGTTATACCACTGTCGTTTTGAGAATAACCAAACGCTTGAATTAAAAATAATAGAATAATTAAATAGAAAATTTGTTTCATGAATAATGCTATAAGTAGTTGAATTGATGAAATAAATTTACATTATTTATTAGCTAATATCAAATTATAATTTGCAGTAAATGAATATCTCTATTCTAATAAAACTAGAAAATAATTATAAAAACAACAATAAATACATTTAATTATTCAAACTTAAATCCTATTATCCTAACATACAACAAATAGCATGAAACTAGGATTAGTTATAATTACACGTTTGAATGAATCTGCATAATATTTACGATAATGTTTTTTTTATAAAAACTGATATCCCTCAGTTTTTTTTACGACGAATAACACATTAGGAGGGGTTAAAATAATATTACAAAAGTTAAATAAAATATTTCTTAATGTTATATTTGTATCAACAAAAAGATAATAGTTCTTTGAAAAAGCTTGTTGTGGGGATCTACGTTTAGTTACTATACCTATCCTTTAGGTTACAGTAATTTTTTTTTCATGGGTTAATTAATTTGGTTGAATAATATTGAATAAACACCTTGCAGCAAGCTTTATATTTCTTTCTTTTTACTATTCATTAATCCTTTCTTTTAATAAAAATACAACTCCAACTAAGAATATATTTTTAAGTCGATTTCAAATACACATTTGCACAGAATGTAGTATGAAAAATGAACTACTACGTCGCAAGTGGACAGGTTATCATCTACGGATTTATTCTTAACGTCACAAGGAGGCGAGGGAATGGCTCAAAGAGATTCACAATTACACATACCCTACGAGAGTTTGTTTACAAAAAGACTTACGGATTTGAGGAGAGATTAAAACTGGATATACATCAAGTTAAGCCCACAGGGTTAGTTGATTTGAAACTAAAGCTACTTTTACTTGTGTTTTTACAAACATGATATAGCTCATTTTTTTTTAAAAGCAATACATGAAAAATTGCTAAGCGAAAGCAGTGCTAAAAAATTGCCTCATTAAGATCTTAGTATTACTTTTACATGTATAAAGATTATAGTTCATTGAAATGCTTGTTGTACGGATCTACGTTTATTACTATAATCTTTCATCAAAGGCTACAGTAATTTTTTTTCATGGGTTAATTAATTTGGTTGAATAATATTGGACAAACACCTTACAGCAAGCATTTTTTTTCAAAAAACATTATTTTAGCTCCTTATATAGGGGCTTTTTTTATGCTTAATTATTTACATCTACACAAATTGGTTGCATATCATTTGATTACTTATTTTATATTTGGATTCTTATCTAAATAATCAACAATTATATTTACCCAATATGTAGTTAGGTAAATCATAAAATTATGGTGTAATGGCGTTATACAATCACAATACGACTGAAAATATTTAACATTTTAGCCAGCAACAGGTATAACAATTAAAATGTGAGCTACTGCATGGCACAGCTAAATAAAGGATATTTATGATTCTGTATCCTTGTAAAATACTTCTGCGAATTATAAATAGTCTTTTTAAGACCCTATATATTACCAAGCAAAAGGAAAGATAAACCAGAGTAATTATATAATAATTAAATCGCTTATTTTTACCCAACCAACATTACCGTCAGATAGTTTAATTTCACGCCACACACCAACTTCATCTATAACGTTAAGCTTTAATCCTTCGTGAATTAAAAATAACTGGGTACCACTTTCATCGGGTGAACCTTTAACAACTACCGAAGGGGTTAACACAACAGCTTCGGGTTCATTTTCGACTGCCCATTTTTGCTTTTTTGAAAAGTTAAATGTTATTACAGAAACAATTAACACAAACACACCAAGCCAAAAAGATATTTTTCGAGTAACTACACTATTTGACAAAAAGAAAAGTAACAATAATACTAACGCTACAACAAAAGCAGCCATACTAACTAGAGCCCAAATATTTGTATCAAAATACTGAATTAGCCTTTGTAACCATGATGATAGAAAAAACTCTGGTAATACATCAATTTTATCAACTACATGCGTATTTGCCATTCTAAGATTAAAAGCAACATCTTCATCATTTGGGTTTAAATTTAAAGAGCGTTCGTAATTAACAACAGCATAAGCTATTTTATTTGACTTATAGTATGCATTACCCAAATTGTAATATAAGTCTGCTGATTCATATCCTTCTTCTATAATTTGTTCATAAGTAACAATAGATTCTTCAAACATATCATTTGAATAATAATTATTAGCAGAGTCAATTAATGCATGTGTTGTTGCAGAACCAACATTTGCCACTAGCAGTAAACTTATAAATATTATTATCTGTCTCATTTTACTTTTTAATTTTTTGATCTAGTTTCGATATCAACTCACCTGCTTTTTTATAAATATCTTCCATCTTACTTGACACAGCTGATGGAGCATAGCGAGCAAATTCACAGGTGTCAAGCAAATCAGTTAATTGCTTTATACCCATTTCATCAACTCCATTTTTAGTAAGAATATCTATAATATTATCTTTAGATAACTCTGCTACAGGTATGGCTAATTTATCGCTTAAATATCCCCAAATTGCTTTCAGTACTTCATCGTAAAACTCTTCTTGATTACCAAGTTTCATATTCTTAGCAGCAATCTTTAATCTTTTTTTCGAGAGCTTATTTGCCTTTCGGTTTTTAACTTTGGCTTGATTAGCATTTTGCTTAATCTGCGATCGGCGAACTAACAAAATAATTAAAAATAATACGGTCGAAATGGAATAAACTAACCAAAAAAGAAGTGAACCAAATATTCTACTTTGTATTCTTTTTACTTCAAAATTAGTATGTATAAAACGTATATCTTTACCCAGTAGCTTAACATCTTGTTTGGTAAATCCTTGCACAACACCCGATGACATTTCCTGATTTCCCTCTCCTTTATTTACTACAATTTGATATTCCTGCGTAGTTAATGTTTTATATTTTTTTGATGCTAAATCGAAATAACTAAAAGTTATTGGAGCAATCCGAAAGGTTCCCGGATACCTAGGGATAAATAAATATTCGAAAGTAATATTACCAGCAATTCCACCCTCACTTGCTTTTGTATTAAGAGAGGTTTTAGGGTCATACACATCCATATCTGGTGGAAAATCAACCTTTGGTGGGCTAATAAATTTTAGGTTCCCATTTCCAGAGATTTTAATTTTCAGTGTAATAGCTTCATTGGCTTTTACTTCAGTTTTATCTAATGATGACGATGTTTTTAAGCGACCTACAGCTCCAGTATAATCGGCAGGTTTGTTTCCTGGCAATGGTTTCACATTAATTTTAACAGGCTTACTTTTAACTTTCACTAATTTTGTTCGGTGTCCTCCACCAAAGAAATCATCGAACGGGTTTGTACTACGTACTCTTTCTCTAACTTGAATAGTTGCTGTAAAAGGATCTATTATTAGCTCACCAGATCGTTGAGGTACAATTAATGTTTTCTTAAGTAGGGCAGTATTATATATTGCACCATTAATATTTTCGCGCTTTAATGTTAATTGCGTAGGCGATTCAATATCTTGACTCCAAAAACCTGTATAAGGAGGGAATTTATATTCTTCGAAACCACCAATATCAACACGCGTATAAATTTTTATTGTAGCTATTATTTTCTCACCTTGATATACATTCTTTTTATCGACACGTACAGATGCAAATAAATTTCCACTACCCGAAATGTTTTTATTAGCACCAGAGCTAGTTGAGCTACCATTCTGATTTGCAGTACTTGCCTCTTTAACCACCTCAATTACGGTAGCTTTTGTAGAATAGCTTTTTCCCTTTACCTGTATTTTTGCCGGTGTAATAATTAATTTACCTGCTTCGTAGCCAACCAAAATATAATTATAACTATAGCTTACACTCTGAGTCATTTTCCCATTGACAATCTGCACGCTACTACTTGAAGAAACATTTGGCCCCGATAATATTTTGAATCCCTCTAATATTGGAGCTTCAAATTTACTACCCTTAGAATTAAGTGTATAGCTCAATCTAAATTGCTCCCCTGCTTCAACAACTTGCGGTGCAGAAACATTGAATTCAACATTTTGCGCTAAAACTGATGCGCTAAAAAACAATGCACCTAAAAATAGAACCAAGCTTTTAACTGTTTTCTTAAATATGCTCATATTAAATATTACATCCATTTTATGATCCATCAATATAGTATTCTAATTTTTTTCAAATATAAAACTTTATAGCAACACCTATCTGCCAACCTACCAATCTTTTTCAGTATTTCGTTTCTTTGGTTTTGCTTTTTGTTTTTGCACTTTATCCTGCACTTCTTTTTCGTCGTTTTGTAAAGCTTCTAGTATCCGCATAGCATCTTCTTTCGAAATCTGATCTTTCGGTTGTTGTTGCTGCTGATCTTGTTGTTGTTGATCCTGCTTCTGTTGTTGATTTTGCTGCTGTTCTTCTTTATTTTGATCCTGCTCTTGATCCTGTTTCTGCTGATCTTTATTTTCTTGCTCCTGATCTTTCTTATCCTGATCTTTCTTATCCTGATCCTTATTTTGATCTTGATTTTCCTGTTGTTGTTCCTTTAGCTTATTTTGTGCCCAAGATAAATTATATTTAGTCTCTAAGTCTTTTGGATTCTGTCTCAACGAATTTTTATATGCTTCAATAGCTTCCTCAAGCTTGCTTGCCTGCAAAAAAGAATTTCCCAGGTTATGATAAGCCATTGCTGTTTTAAGCTTATCGCCACTTTCAAGAGCCGAAACAGCTTGAAACTGCTTTGTTGCATCCTCATATTTCGCCTGCTTATACAATGCGTTTGCTAAATTGTATGATGCGTCCCAATTATTTGGGTCTTTATCTAAAGCCTTACGATAATCTACTTCAGCATCTTGATATTTAACTGTATCTGTTGTTACAGAATCAATTGTTGCTTTTTCGTAATCACGATTACCTTGTCGTATATGTTTACGCTCTTGTTGCGCTTTGCTTAAAAACGACAAGAATAAAAATGGAATTAATATATATATAAACTTATTAGTCATTTCTAGTTTCTTTTTATCAAATTACTTTTAAAGAACTCAACCGCAATTAATCGTTTATTTTTTCTTTGCAGAATTAAAAACTCAATTACCAATAATAGTAAAGCAAAACCTATAAAATACTGATATTGCTCCTCGTATTCAGAATAAACTTTTGAATCCATCTCAACTTTATCCATGTCATTAAGCTCATCGAACAGCGCATTTAAACCTGATTTTGTATTGTTTGCACGTATATACTTACCGCCGCCAGAAGCAGCAATTTTCTTAAGCATAGTTTCGTCAAGTTTTGATATAACAACATTTCCACTATTATCTGTTCTATAATCTTTTTGACCATATTTATTATAAATAGGAATAGGAGCACCTTTTGATAAACCCATACCTATTGTATGAATAATAATACCAGCATCATTAGCACTACTTGCTATATCTAAAGCATTATCTTCGTGGTTTTCACCATCGGTTAATATTATTAATGCTTTATTCTTTTCATCGCCAGGCGTAAATGATTTCATGCCAAGCTTTATTGCTTCACCAATTGCTGTTCCCTGATTAGTGACTAATTTAGGAGTTATGGTTTGTAAAAACATTTTTGCCGCTGAATAATCTGTTGTCATAGGTAATTGCACAAAAGCATCGCCTGCAAAAACAATAAGTGCAATTTTATCGCTGTTCAACCTGTCGGTTAACTTTGCTATGGCACGCTTTGCATTTTCTAATCTGCTAGGAGCAATATCCTCAGCTAACATACTATTTGAAACATCTAAAGCAATAACCAATTCAATTCCTTCGCGTTTAATTTCACGTAGTTTAGTACCAAATTGAGGGCCAGCCATTCCAATAAAGATTAATACCAGAGCTAACTCAGCAATAATAAACTTTACCCATGGTCTGGCTTCAGAAGCTTCTGGCATTAGTCCTTGAACTAATTTAGCATCGCCAAATGCTTTTAAAGCTTTATTGCGCTTTTGCCAGTATATAATAAACACAACCAACAAAGCTGGAACTGTTAATAAACCATATAAATATTGTGGATTCGAAAACTGAAACATATTTTTTACTGTAATTTATGGTACATTTCTTAAAATTGTATTCTTCATAAGCAACTCGCTCAATAATAGAATTACTCCTAATAATAATAACAGCAAATACTCCTCATTCTTTTTGCTGTATTCTTTTACTTCTATTTTTGATTTTTCTAAGCGGTCAATCTCCGTATAAACATCTTCTAGCCTTTCATTATTTGTAGCTCTAAAATACATACCATCGGTTAAATGAGCAATTTGCGTAAGTACTTCCTCATCTATCTCCACATCCATTTGCTGATATCTTTTTCTGCCAAACGCATCAGTAAATGGATAAGGGGCTTTACCCATTGACCCTACACCAATAGTATAGGCACGAACACCAAATGTTTTAGCTATTTCGGCAGCAGTAAGTGGAGGCACTTCGCCTCGGTTACTAACACCATCTGTCATTAAAATAACGACTTTACTTTTTGCCTGACTATCTTTTAATCTGCTTACGGCATTTGCCAAACCTAAACCAATCGCGGTACCATCTTCAATCATACCCGATTTTACATCGTTAATAAGATTAATAAGAACAGCATGATCT
The DNA here is from genome assembly GCA_030620515.1 of Salinivirgaceae bacterium. GTDB lineage: Bacteria > Bacteroidota > Bacteroidia > Bacteroidales > SZUA-534 > JAUXEM01. The sequence goes on along the minus strand of JAUXEM010000015.1, from coordinate 23,507 downwards.
GTTGTTAAAGGGCATTGCGTAAAACTCTCGCCGGCAAATACAACCAGACCTATCCTATCGTTCGGACGACCCGATATAAACTTTATAGCATCGCTTTTTGCAGCTTCAAGTCTGTTAGGCTTAAAATCTTCGGCTAGCATAGAGCTTGAAATATCAAGTGCCACCACAATATCAATACCTTGAGTTGATGTATTATTCCAACTATCGGTAGATTGTGGTCGAGCTAATGCTGCAATTAAGGCTACCATACCAAGTATTTTTAGTGCAAAAGGCGCATGTCTTAAATAGTACTTATAAGTACGAGGTGCATTATTAAAGCCATCGATAGTTGATAGTCGGATTGATGCTTGAAGTTTGCTTTTTTTCCATATGTACCATGCAATCATAGGCACAAGTATTAAAAGCAAATACAATAATTCCGTATTATGAAAAGTGATATTCTCCATTTTTATCTATTTTCTTGGCTTATTTGATTCTGACTTTCATCTTGCTCTTCATCTAATTCTTCTTCAATAATTTCAGCAAGTTTAGTTTTAATAACAAATTCATAAGCAAATTTTATGCTTAACTCATTTTCGTTATCTAAAGTTGTTGCTTTTGCAAATTTTACAAAATCGGCGCGAACTAATGTATCAAATAACTCGTTCTTTAATTCTTTCTCTAAAACACTCTCTGAAATTACCGATTCAATAATCTCGTCGGTGGTCATTTCCATAGCATAAATACCAAACCTATCTTCAATGTAAGTTCTTATAATATCGGTAAGTTGTGAATAAAAGATCTTATTTTTACCTTGCTGCCATAATTTAGCTTCTTTAAGTGCATCTAAGCTCCTAAATGCAATAAGATGAGCTGGCTCTTTAGGCTTCTCTTTCTTCACAAAAATAGCTTCGTTACGAGCGAATTTCATATAAAGGAAGTAAACCAAAAATAATATTAGTAGTATACCTAGACCAATACTTGCAAAAGGTAAAACTTCACGAAATGTTAGCGGCGCACCAATTGGTGCTTTAATATCAGTAACGGAATCTGCATTTACAGAATCAAGTGGCATCGTCATTACTCCAAAATACAAAGGATTTGAAAGCAAAGTATCCACTAAACTATCTGCACTGCACGCAATTACAAACTCCATTGGAGGAATTGCATACCACCCACTATCAAAACTAGTAACTAAATACTGTTGTTTAATTTTTAACAAATCATTCTCCACAACTGTGTCGAATGGCATAATATCAAGAATTTCTAGTTTTTCTATAATTGTATCATTATAAACAGGAAAGTCTACACTATAATCTGCAGGAATAACTACCTCAAGTGTAATGTTTGTTTGGTCACCAATTAACATCATATTAGTGTCCATTTTAACATTAATTGCAACCTGAGCATTCAGTGGTTGTGAAAAAACAATTATTGAAAATAGTAATCCTACTGTATACATCTTAGTTATTGTATTCTTCATTGTTAAGCTCCTCGGTGTTTAAATAGATAAATTAAAGGTTTAACATAGTCGTCGCCAGTAGTTACCGATGCATGATCTACTCCACTTTGTTTAAAAGTTTGTGTCAGCATTTCGTTATGATTATGCCACCATTCAGCGTATTTGTTACGTACTTTTTTACTCGATGTATCAATATAATTAGTTCTACCTGTTTCGGCATCTACTACTTTTACTAAACCCATTGATGGAATTTCAGTTTCACGCTTATCGTAAACCTGCAATGCCACCAAATCGTGTTTACGATTGGCAATTGTCATTGCGTTTTTAAAATCTTTATCGATAAAATCGGATAGCAAGAATGCGATACTTCGTTTCTTAATAACATTCATTAAATACTCTAAGGCACCAGCAATATCAGTTTTGGTACTTTCCGGTTCAAAGTGTAAAAGTTCACGAATAATTCGTAAAATATGCTTGCGACCTTTTTGCGGAGGAATAAATTTCTCAATTTTATCGCTAAACAAAATTACTCCAATTTTATCGTTGTTAGTAATGGCTGAGAAAGAAAGTACTGCGGCAATTTCCGTCATAATTTCTTGCTTATACTGATTCTCCGTTCCAAAGTTTTTAGAGCCACTCACATCTACTACTAGCATTACAGTTAACTCACGCTCCTCTTCAAAAACCTTTACGTAAGGATGGTTAAAACGAGCTGTTACATTCCAGTCAACATCACGAATAGCATCGCCATACTGATATTCGCGCACCTCGCTAAAGGTCATACCTTTACCTTTAAATGCACTATGGTATTCCCCAGCAAATATCTGATTAGATAAGCCGCGGGTTTTAATTTCAATATGCCGTACCTTTTTTAATAATTCTGAAGTTTCCATTTTCAATTGGTAATTAATAATTGGTAATTAGTAATTAATAATTACTACTATGGTACCTCAACTGTATTTAATATTTGGTTAATAATATCTACCGATGTCATATTTTCGGCCTCAGCCTGATAAGTTAGCCCTATACGATGACGCATTACATCATAACAAACAGCACGTACATCTTCAGGAATTACATAACCCCTACGCTTAATAAATGCATATGCTTTAGCTGCTTTCGATAAGTTGATACTTGCACGTGGCGAACCACCAAAGCTTATCATCTCTTTCAAACTTTCAAGACCATAATCTTCAGGATTACGAGTAGCAAATACAATATCGACAATGTAGCGCTCAATTTTTTCGTCCATGTAAACCTCTTTCACAACATCGCGAGCCTTCATTATATCTTTAGCGTTTAATATAGTATTAGGTTCAGGGAAGTTTTTAGCAAGATTTTGACGAATAATTAATTTCTCTTCTTCTTTTTTAGGATAATTAATTATTGTTTTAAGCATAAAACGGTCAACCTGAGCTTCGGGTAACGGATAAGTACCTTCTTGCTCAATTGGGTTTTGTGTTGCCAAAACCAAAAATGGTCTTTCTAATTTAAAGGTTTGGTCTCCAATTGTCACCTGTTTTTCTTGCATAGCTTCAAGTAACGCACTTTGCACTTTTGCAGGAGCACGGTTAATTTCATCGGCTAATACAAAATTAGTAAAGATAGGTCCACGTTTAACAGAAAACTCCTCCGTTTTCATACTATAAATCATAGTACCTACAACATCGGCAGGTAATAAATCAGGAGTAAATTGAATGCGACTAAATCCAGCATCAATAGTTTTTGCCAGTGTATTAATAGCCAGTGTTTTTGCTAAACCAGGTAATCCCTCTAACAGAACGTGACCATCGGAAAGCAGACCTATTAATAAACTCTCTATCAATTGCTTTTGACCAATAATTACTTTATTCATTTCAATGCTTATCATGTCAACGAAAGCACTCTCTTTTTGAATTCGCTCATTCAACTCTTTAATATCAACGATTTCGCTCATATTTCTTATATTTTTACTAATTTATTTTTCAATTTCATTTTTGATACTTACAATATCTGTACCACCAAAACGATTTCAATATGCGAATATTATTAAACCAAACGATAAAGTCTAAGAATTAACATTTTTTAACTTGTTTTAACTTTTCATTAACACTTTATTGTACATAAACAAGGGTTTATATAAATATTCGATATAAATAACTCACTCGATTACAAGCTGACAAAATTACATTAAAAAGTTGTAATTGTCAGGTTATATGATTGTCATTTTCGTTTATGCTTACAACAAACAATTGTTTTCTTTACATTTGCATCAAACTAATAAAACAACATGAATAAATATCGCTACTTCATACTTTTAGATTACAATGGTTCGGCATTCCATGGATGGCAAATTCAACCAAATAGCACAACTGTTCAAGGAACTATTAACCATGCCATTTCGACACTTTTGAGGGAAGAAATTAATTTGGTAGGTTGTGGCAGAACAGATACTGGTGTGCATGCGAAAAATTTTATTGCTCATTTTGACTCGGCTAAAGATAATTTACAAGAAACAAACTTGGCCTTTAAGCTAAATGCATTTTTACCTAGAGAAATTGTAATACACAAACTAACTAAAATGCATAATGAAGCCCACAGTCGTTTTGATGCTACGGAGCGAACCTACAAATATTATATTAGCTTAAAAAAAGATCCTTTTAATTTTGATTACAGTTTGCGTGTTGATCAAAATCTAGACATAGAAGCTATGAATAATGCAGCACATAAGCTATTTGACTATATCGATTTTACTAGTTTTAGTAAAGTTGACACTGATGCAAAAACTAATAACTGTTTAATTAAAAAGGCAGAGTGGAACAAAGCAGATGACCTCTTAATATTCACTATAAGTGCAGACCGTTTTTTGCGAAATATGGTAAGAGCAATAGTAGGAACATTACTCGATGTTGGAAAAGGCAAATTAACTGTAAATGAATTTTGCCAAATTATTGAAGCCAAAGACCGATGCGAGGCAAAATCATCGGCAGCTGGCAATGCATTGTTTTTAGCTTTAGTAAAATACCCTTACGCTATTTAAAGGATAAGATAGGTTTTAGAATAAAAAAACTACCATAGCCAGAAAGCAGCATGTTTTTGAACAAGAAATTAAAACATTGACCTAAAGACCTTCCCTAACGGTAAATCAAACCTTTCATGTTAAAATTTTTGTTTACGTCTCGTATGTATTCAATTATTTTATTTTAGAGGTAAATTTATCGTTTTTCCAATTAGAAGGATTATTTATAATATATTCTGAAATATTAATGTAGGAATTTTCATTTCGAATAATGTGTTCCCAATAGTTACGTTGCCATGCCGATTTGCCAACAGGAAATAAATCGCCCATATTTTCGCGAAACCATTTTGTAACACCAATTTTATATCCACGCACCATAGAACCAACGGTTTTTGATGGTGAACGTAGGGGCGAAATATTTTTCGCCCTATTTACCATGCCATTATCCGACATGTTTACCATGCCATTATCCGATATGTTTTTTGTATAGGTATTGGACAAATGATTGTTGAAATCATTATTAGACAAATAATTGTTGGACGAATGATTATTCGCCCCCACTATTTCGATGATGCCGTGGATGTGATTGGGCATTATTATATATTGATGTAATTGGGTGTTGGGGAAATGTTGTGGTATTTGCAACCAACATTGGTCTGCAATTTTTCCTGCATTGTTTAATATCATTGTATTGTTTGATATTTCACCAAATAGACATTTCCGATTACGGGTACAGATGGTTATGAAATACAATCCTTCTTGCGAATAGTCGTATCCTTTTAAACGGATAGATTTACGATTATGTATTTTATTATTGTCTGACATTATTTTATCTGAAACAAATAATTATTTATTATTACAATTCTCCGTCAAATGCTTTTTGCAAGATTATTTTTTCAATTCTTCCAAATTTAAACGTTTTTCTTGATAAATAGCTTCTTGTTAATCAAATTTGCACAATCCAAATTGAGCTAGAGCCAAAAAAATATCAAAACGCATAAAAGACACATTAAATAAAAAACAGATATTGATAGGAATTACAACAAACAAAAATTGGAAAAACCCCACAAACTAAGTTAATAAAGTAGAATTAATGAAGGTTGGCAAAAGTTGCACATGAAAATCTTATGTATCAATTTTGCACATCACTTTCCAAACTGGTAATGTTAAGCTATAAAATAGGATGGATTATTTTTCTTGAATTGTCTGTAAATAAAAAATAATGAATACAGTACGAGGAGTAATAGCTGACATATTATATTGCTAAATAATAAGCATACACTACACAAAGGTTACCTTTTTCGTCAAAAAGTAACAAAACCCAATAACACAACGGACTTAGTCAGAAAAACACATTTTATGTCAGAATCTTATTTCATACAATAAACTGTGCCATGTCAATAGTAATAAATACAATAAAGTGCTCACATTACGTACTTTTGTATCAGTAGATTTACTCAATTCTACAAAAGGGGTTTTAAAATAATTAAATTAATATATGGGCAAATTCAACTACATAGTATCTATTTTATTAGTACTGAGTATTACTAGTTATGGAAAAATTAATGAAAGTAAATCATATAATTTATTAGAAGAAGCAAAGTCTCAAATTCTTATAAATACAGAGTATGCAGCAATATTATTAGACAGCTGTAAATTATATTTAGATGAAACACGAGAGAAAAATATAACCGCAGAATATTACTTTATTTCAGCTCAAATTCATTTAGAACAAAATAATTTAGAGCAAGCTGAGTTTCTATTACAAAAATCAATTATTGATTTTCAAAAACTTAACGAAATAAAAAAAACTGCTCAAGCTTACTTCGTTTTAAGCAAAGTGAATATTTACTCATCTAACTATAATAAAGCAATTGAAAATTCACTAAAAGCAAAATCAATTTACGATTCACTTAATTTACAAAAAAAATCAATTGAATGTACAAATATTATTGGATCTGTATTTTTTCATTTAAACCAGTTCTATTTAGCAAAAGAATACTACAAAGAAGTAGAAGCGTTTGCTGTAAAACACAAAGATGAGAATTTGTTACTAATTAGTCTTATCAATTTAGCAAATATTTATGCCTCAGACACTATTAAAGATTATACTAAAGCAATATCTTACTACACTCAAGCAATTAAATTAAGCAAAAAAACTAATAGTGCATCTTTACAAACAGCGCATTTAAATCTTGGAATTATTTTATTTGAAATTAATTTAATTGATTCAGCTAAAAAACACCTAACTAAAGCATTAGCATTCAAGCAAACAGAGAATACTTATTATAGTTCACAATTACATCTATTACTTGGAATTATAGCAGAAAAAGAAGGTAACATTACTACTAGTAAAAAACACTTCAATAAATCGATAGAATTATCAAAAAAAGGTACCGATTTTAAATCACTGAAAGAAAACTACCTTCATATTGCTGAGATACAATACAAATTTAGAGACTATAAAAACGCATATGATAATTTGTTACTATCAGCAATTTGTAATGATTCAATAATAAATGAAGAGCAAATAAAAAGAATTAACGACATTAACTTAAAATACACAAAAGACATTAAAAATAATAAATTTGAGATACAAGAAGCAAAAATTGAATCGCAAAAATATAAAATTATTAAGCACCGATACGGGTTTGCGGGTTTGCTTTTAGCTTTATTTGCAATACTTATTATAACTACAATAAGGCTTTACTATTCAAAAAAACTATCAATAAATAATGAATATCTTAAAAAAACAATTGTATCGCTCAACGAAAAAAATACTTTATTAGAAAAAACAGTTAGCACACGTGATAAATTATTATCGACAATTGCTCATGATATAAAAAACCCATTAGGTACAATTAGTGGCTTTGCCGAACTTATACTAATGTATAATAACGATGAGAACAGGGATAAGATTAATATGTATGCAAAACAAATACACAACTCATCAAAAAGTCTTTTTTTACTGCTTGAGAACCTTGTTGAGTGGGCAAAGTCACAAAAGCACAATATAAAAACAACTCCTGAAGAGCTAAGTATTTCTGAACTTGTTGGGTCAAATTATAGATTATTAAGGGAAATGGCTATGGCTAAAAATATAAATTTAATAAACCAGTGCAATACAGAACACAGAATTTATGCCGATAAAAATACTATAAATACTGTTTTGCGGAACTTATTAAACAATGCCATTAAATTCACTGAATTGGATGGTAAAATCAGGATATATTCTGAGATACAAAACAATAATCTTTTAATTCATATTCACGATAGTGGAGTTGGAATAAACGCACATGACATTCCTCTATTATTTAATCAGAATATTGACATAAACACAATTGGCAACCACAAAAATAAAGGAACTGGTTTAGGTCTTGTCTTAAGTCATGAATTTATAAAACTTAATAATGGAAATATTACTGTCTCAAGCAAAGTTAACCAAGGAACATGTTTTACATTGAGTCTGCCAAAAGCACAGGCTAGCTAAAAAACATCCTTAAGACAAGCCCAATGGGTAATAAGATTCAATAAAACAAACCTGCCCGAATAAGTCCGCCTGAATATTTCGGGCAGGTCAGGCGGGTTTCAAATTTCAAAACAAACAAGACAAGCCTAGGAAAATATAACCCAAATAAATTAAGATAATCTAATCGTTCCAAATTTGCCATGCAGCTTCGGCCTGCCCATGTAACATTTCCAAACCATTCTTGGTTTTTGCACCCTTATTAATTCCTTTTTGAAGAAACAAAGTAATTTCTGGGTTATATACCAGATCAAACATCACGTGGTTTACAGTTATTGCCCCATACGGAATATCAGGGCATGCATCAACTTTTGGAAAAGTACCCAAAGGTGTTGCATTTATTATAATAGTATGTTTTTTTATAAGGTTATTACTTATGTCACTATACCTTACTTCGTTATCTTCCAAATTATTTTCAATAGATGCAGATACAAACTCTATTCCCAATCTTTCTAAAACATGCTTTATTGCTTTAGATGCTCCCCCAGTCCCTAAAATTAATGCTTTTTTATGGCAAGAATCAAGCATTGGAGTCAAAGAATTATTAAAGCCTACTATATCGGTATTGTAGCCTTTTAAAATAAGCTTATCTCCTTTTTGAATAGTTTTTATTGTGTTAACAGCACCAACAGCAGCAGCTTCTGAATCAATTTCGTCAAGAAATTGCATTACATCCTGTTTGTAGGGTATTGTACAATTTAGACCACAAATATTTTTATCATTCTTAAATATATTGGGAAAATCATTAATATTATCTAGCTCAAAATTCACATATTCATGGTTCTCCAAATTAAGCGTAGTGAACTTATTAGCAAAATATTTAGCTGAGAATGAGTGTCCTAATTTGTATCCTATTAATCCGAAAGTATTCATTTAGTAGATGCTTTAATATTAATTAGAGTTTGTCTATAAAGTCTGACTTTTGCGTTGTTGCTGAAAATCTAAGTCCTCAAATATACTAGTATTCTGCGGTTTAGATTTATGGCACGCCTTAAATTCGAGCGTTCTAGTTCAAACTCTCGACTTTATGGACAGGCTCTAATTAGTGTTTGTCAATAAATTAAACAAGTCTCAATAATTGCGTTTTATGTATGCTCTGCTTTTCAAATTAACTTTGTATCGTAAAACGCTAAAACCTTTACCATTCAATATTCCTAGGGCGTTGCCCTAGGCTATTAGCTTTAGCCCCTGTCTGACACCAGACAGGCACTTTGTGGCTATGTTGTAGCTTTCTTATCAGAGATGTAGTTTTATTGCACGCTAATTACTTTGTGCTTTTGAACCAAAAGTTTCTGTAGCCCATATTGTTGCAATACCAAGTATAATTAAAGCTAATGCAATAAATAAATCACTATTTAATGATGGCATAAACCAATCATACCCTATTGGCTTTATTTTATCTCCAAAAGTTTCAGTTAAAGTATTTTTCCATGGCCAAATTATTATCAACGATCCTAAAATAAAACCAGACAATACCGATATGGTTTGGTTTTTAAATTTTTTATAAACAAAAGACAACAATCTTGAAAAGACAATTAATCCTAAAACAGCACCAATAGCAACAGGTACTATAATTTTAACATCCACATTTCTTATTGCATCTATCATTACAAGTTTATAATTTCCCATTAATAGCAATACATAAGAACCTGATAATCCTGGAAGAATCATGCTGCAAATTGCCACAACACCGCATAATACTAAATAAAAGAAACTACTATTCTGGGTTGCAGGTGTTAAAAAGGCAATTGCCGAAGCTAAAACTGCCCCAATAATAAATGAAACAATAACAGAAATAGACCAACGATCAATTGATTTTGCAACAAAATAAACAGAAGCTAAAATTAGTCCGAAGAAAAATGCCATAAGCTCAACTTCATTATGCTCAAAAAAGTAATCTAAAACAACAGCCAAAGAGAATATACTTATTATTGCTCCACCAAAAACTAGAATCACAAATATAAGATCAGTATATTTTAAAAATTCTTTTAAATTACCTTTCAACAATAGTTTTATTGCTTTCAAATCGAACGATTTAATAGCATCAATTAAACGTTCAAAAATACCTGTTATCAGTGCTATTGTACCACCTGATACTCCAGGAATAACATTTGCGGCTCCCATGGCCATACCTTTAAATATTAAGGCTATTTTTTCTTTCATATTTATTTCAATATTGAAGTATAACAACTAACCCTCAAAAGGCTAAACATAATTGGTTTGCAATTTATTAAAAAAAAGGAGCTAATATTTAGCCCCTTTTTTACAATATAAAGCTATTATTATTTATACATATTCTTCACTTTGTCCCAAAGCTCTTGTCTGTACACTTCCCTATCGAAACGCTCACATTCCTCAACGTTTGAAACATGTTTGGTAGTGTACATCATTTCTTCAACAAAGTCAGGAGCACGCCCAACACCTTCACCTACATTAACCAATACATTATCGCCATCTTTTAAAACTCCTTTATGAAGCGCCTCAAAGAAACCACCTACTGCAACAGCGGCTGCGGGTCCAATACGAATGGTTGTTTCATAAGCAATAAGTCGCGCAACATCTACAAGATGAGCTTCGTTAAACTCAATAATTTCACCATTAGTTCTTTTTACTAAATTGGCAATTATAGGATAAGTACCTGGTGTACCAGTTGCCAATGTAGGAACTTTTGTTTGTGGGTTTTGGTACGAAGGATAATCGCTAAGCCATCCTTCAGGAAAACCATCCATTTTAGCTTTCTCCCAGCCATGAGTCATTGGAGCGCAACCGCTAGGCTGAACCATTACAAAACGCGGCATTTTATCAACCAGTCCCAAACCGTTTAAATCTTTATAAGCCTTTTCGATAGCTATTGGTCCTGTTCCGCCACTTAAAGCCTGAACATATACATTTGGCACCTCACCTATTTGACGTAGCCACTCAAATACCATGGTTTTTTTACCCTCAACACGCATTGGGTCAGTATTACCACCCGACATTAAGATATTATATTTTTTAGAATAAGCTGCTGCAACTTTTTTAGCTTCGGCATAGTCTCCATCTACTCTAAATAAACGCTGCCCATAGCTATTTACTTCCGCTTCGTTTGCCATTAATGCCTCTCGTGGCACAAATACAGCAATACTAATACCCGCCTCGGCCAAATAGTGAGCATAGGCATTAGCTATGTTACCTGTACTGGCAATACAGAATTCTGTAACTCCATTTTCTTTTAAAACACTGGCGGCTACAGCCGCAGCAACATCTTTAAAAGTACCTGTACCCGGATTTAAGTCGTTACGGTAAGCATGTGTTTTAATATTTATTCCATATTCTTCTTTGGCAAATTTCTCAAGAAAAGCCCACCGTTCTAAAGGAATTACTCCTTCGCCGCGCGAAATAGCATTATTTTTATCGTTTAATGGTAAAAAGTCGAAATAGTTCCAAATACTTTTAACATCTCCATTTTTAGCATTAATTAAGTTCTTTAGCTCGCTATAATCTCTACTGTATTCTACATCAACAATAGTGCAGCCACATTTTGAACACTTTTGCATATAGTCAAACCATTCTTTAAAATCAGGTATATCGTATCCGCATTTTGTACAGTGTAAGTGAAATTTGCTCATGGTGTTTTCTTTTTATTTTTCTCAGAGGCATCTAGTTACTTCTGAAAATATATTATTGTGTTAAATATTCATTATCTGCTTAAGTTCTTCAAATGTTTCTGCTTCTGGTATTATTTGAAAAGTAATGTCAACATCTTCAGGACTTATATCGTAGGCTTTTTTAAACCAGTTAAGCCCTGAGATAGTAAAACCTGTTCTTAGCAAATAGCCTGATAAAGAAAACATTAACTCAATATTATTAGGAATAAAATCAATTGCTTCGGTAATAATTTCAAGCGACTGGTTTATATTGCCATTATGTGAAAATGCATTTGCACAAGCCAGCAAAGCATCAACATCGAACTTATTAATTTTAATTGCCTTTTTGTAGGCAATTATCGACTCATCCCAAGCTTTTAATGCAGTATAAACACTTCCTAAAGTGTACCAAGCATCAGAGTGTTCTTCATCTTTATTTATTGCCTCTTTAAGTTTTTCAATAGCTTCGTTATATTTCCCAGTCTCGTTTAGTACTAATCCTAAACCATAATGGGCATCAGGAAAATCGGGAAATTCTTTTATTAATTCTTTAAAATGTTGAATAGCTTTATCGTAATCTTTTTTCTGATAGAAGCATTCTCCAATATAATATTTCGCGGTAAAGCTTCCTGGATAAATCTTCAGATAATCATTATAAACATCAATAGCATCAGTGTATTGCTCGTTATTAGCCATTGAATTTGCTTTATTAAATACAGCATCATAATGTTCATTATCGAGTGCTATTGCATAATCATAAGCTTCAATTGCTCTAGAAAAATCATCTACTTTATTATAAATAATGCCAATATTATACCAAGCATTCTCTGAAAATGGATTTGCATCTAAAAATTTTTCGTAATACTTAATACTCTGATTAAAATGTCCAATCTTATCGAAACAAAAAGCTTTACGAAATACAAAATCAATGTTTAATGGAAATGATTTTATAGCTCTAGAGTAATATTTTAATGCCAATAAAAAGCTTCCTGAATTTTCAAGCGATTCTCCAAAATTATAAAATAACTCTTCCATATCTTCAATGGCAGACAATTGCAATGCACTATCAAAGTTGCTTTGTGCTTGGTCAGTATCTCCTAATAAAACTCTTGCAATTCCTTTTGTAGCATAATACTCAAAGCTGCTAATTCTAAGCTCATTTACCTTACGAAGCCAGTTTATAGCATCTTGTGGTTTTCCACGTCCCACAAGTATTTGAGCATTCTTTAATTTTAAATCGGCTGCAGATGGATGAATGGTTATAGCCGAAACACAAGCCTCATGCGCATTTTTCAATTGACTTTTATCTATATAAAAGTTCACAATATTCAAATACTCTTCCACATCAAAGTATAATGATGCCCCTTTTCTCCTCATTGCCTCGTATCGTAAAATCTTAGACGACAATTCCTTATCTTCAAATAAGTCTCCAGTGCGCTCTTGCATAACTAACTTTTTATGAATTGGCGAAGATAACAAGATTTATAAAATTAGCTTGTGTATTTTCATCTAAATAAACCACTATAGATTAAAAACACATACTTACTTGACAGTTAAGCTGAGGCTATCAAACGTTAATAAATTATTAGGTTTTATATACTCGACCTATCTTGGTGCACCTGACGCTAGGCAAAATAGACAGGCAAATAAGTTTTTTTTGTAAATGTAATTCTAAACTGATAGGTATCATCTTAAATGCGATTAGATCAGTTGTTCTGAAAATTAGCACAATATCGTTTCCACACCTGACAGACTCCTTCTTTAGCCTCAGGCTAAAGAAGGAGTGACACCAGTTTGGTTGAGTATCTGCGATGAGGTGCAAAAAAGCTGACTCATACAGTAAAAAGTGTCATCACACATCTACTAGAATGGGAATTATATAACCACTCTCAATGACAAAAATACGGCAATCTAATCTATTACTGAATGTTCATTATTTTTTTCAACCAATAAATCTTTGTGATATAGATGTTCGGTTTTTAATAAATCGTTAATTGTTTTAACTGGTGAAAAGGTTGTTATAGGCACTTCAACAAACAATGTATTCCAATTAGCCATTGCACCATTCCATAAACCAGGCAATTCCAATGCTTTGAGCTCTTTTCCTTCATAAGATTTTACGCTTATAAAACCAGTTTCGGTATCGATAAAGTTATTTAAATTGAATTTTTTACCCTTATAATTCGTTATGGAACAAACTAAATCTACCGGATTAAAATGCGTTGCCTTTTTCATTAGGCTCTTTTTACTTTCGTCAATTTGCGAACTCTCAACAATTTGCAAAGCGTTTGAACCATCGGAGTTTTCAACCCAGAATGGGCCACCACCGGGTTCACCTTCATTACGAACCATTCCACAAACACGTATTGGTCTATCTAGTTTAGTAAGTAAAAATTCCACTTTTTTATCATTGCTAAACAATACATACGAATCAGGAAAGCTAACACCCAAATATCTACGCACAAACAAACTTGCATCTTCAATATATTTGGTATTTCGTTTTTTCTTAAGTTTTTTTACCCACTCGAAAGAACTGTTTCTTGTTTGTATCAGAATTCCAGCTAAAGCCTTTTTATACTTTACGGTATCTTCTTGAAGTCTACTTTGAATTACATTATCAATGTTTTTTACAAATACTATGTCTGCATCCAAATTCATCAAATTTTGAATAAGTGCTCCATGTCCTCCTGGGCGAAAAACTAATTCCCCATTACTGTTTCTGAACGGTTCATTTTTCAAATCTACTGCTATAGTATCGGTATTCTGTTTTTGCAAACTAAAGTCAATAGTATATTTCACCTTAAACTTCGTCTCGTACTTTTCTTTTATATCATTAATATGATCTTTGAAAAGTTGCAAATGATTTTCAGAAACTGTAAAATGAATTTTTACCTTTTTGTTACTCGATGCATATAATGCTCCTTCAATCATATGCTCTTCAACTGGAGTTTTTTCTCCATCGTCGCATCTATGAAATTTTAATAAACCTTTGGGTAAACTTGCATAATTTAAGCCTTGCTCAGTTAATAAATTTTTTAAAAAAGCAAGAACATCCTTCTTTTTCGAGATTTCTTCGAAACTGGAACCTTTTTTTTCTATAACTTTTTTTAGATCGCTAAAAAAGGCAAAATTGCAAATATTATGACAAATATAGTATATAGAACCAAATTCACGATTAGCCATTATTTTCAAATAATCTTCTTCGGATTCATTATAATTATTCATTACTTCAAAAAGGTCTTTAAACATTCTTGAGGCAGCTCCTGATGCTGGAACAAATTTTATTTTTTTTAGCCTTTTACTTTGCTTTTCATAGCAATCAATCATTTCATAAAGCTTTTTTTCTTTTAAAACTTTAATTCCATTGCTAATAGTTGCAGCTTTAGTTATTTGTATGGAGGGAAAGCCAATTTTAAATCGATTAACTTGTTCTTCAATTTCATATTCTGTTAATCCTTTGTTCTTGATTAGTGTTAGTTCTTTCTCTGAAAACATATTCCTTTACAATTTAATTTAACAATTAAGGATTCTATTCCAACTTCACTATCATCGCAAAAAGGCTATCAAATGTACATTATTAATTCAAAAATACTAAGCAACACTCATCATTTTTAATTGAATTAGTGTTTGAAAAATAATATTATTTAGATATTTTTTATGTAGTTCTTGAGTTTTACTATCTCTAAAATACTGCTGCTTAATACTTATCCAAAAAGCATTCCCGATAACTAAATCTCACGCCACAAACATAAGTAAAAATAAGATTATAAGATAGATAAAACATTTTTACAATTATTGTGTTAACTTAATATCTCAAAGAAAAAAGTGCGTAAAGTTTCATTACACCCTTTTTTTCACACACTAATTTGCAGCCCTGTTCCCAACAGGGCTTTTCTATTTTTTCTTATCTAAATATCGATTCAAAAATATTGATACAATTATTAATATTAAACCTACAAATGTGGTAGTATAAATATGCTCTTTAAGAAAAATAGCAATAAAAAATAAAGATAAGAATGGAGCTAAAAACACATAGTTGCTTATCTTATCTGTTCTAGAAGTTAATCGCATAGCTGTTAACCAAATAACAAAGGTTATTCCCATTTCAAACACACCTGAATAAACAACTGCTACCCATGCTAATTTAGGTATTTGGTAATTGAAAGGCACTAGGAATATAAGAGGTAAAGATAGTATCCAGCCAACACTAAAATTTAAAAATAAATTAACAGATGCATTGGCAGACGACTTAGTATTTAACAACCAAAAAGATGCCCAAACAACAGAAGTACTTATAGCTAGAATAACTCCAAATGGATTAGATGGCTGAAGCGGCCACAAATTACCTTCAGATGCTATAAAATAAACCCCAACAAACCCCACAATAAGAGTTAAAACACTTAATAATTTCAGCTTTTGCCCTAAGAATGGAACCGATAGTAGTACTATTATAATTGGCCATGTGTAATTTAATGCTTGTGCTATTTGTGCAGGCAAAATTGAATATGCTTTAAAAAGCATTAAATAATACAAAAATGGATTTAAAAACCCACCTACTACTCCTAACAATAATTCTTTCTTCGATAAATTGGAAACTTGTTTAAGTTTTTTTTGAAAAACCAAATTCATAAATGAAACAATTACGGCAATACTTATAGTGACAAAAAGAAAATGTATAAAATGGAAATGTCTTAATCCAATTTTAAAAGGCACTGCTACCGTAGACCAAAACAATATTGCAATAAGTGCTATTAGTAATGCTTTGCTTTGTTGTTTCATTTACTTGTAATCTTCATTATTGAATAAATTAATATTTCCATTCAATATCTTCTAGTTTATTAACGTTGTCAAGTTAATTCAATCTCCTTCAATCTTTTTTTCAATCTATTTCACCACAGATTACTCAGATTAACACAGATTAAACAAACTCAATCTTTCTTCTCAATATTCTATCTCCTTCAATCTAATTCTTCAATCCTATCAATCTTTTGCATTCAATCTATTTCACCAAACCCGTCTGAAAGACTCTAGTTGGGCAGAGATTACTCAAAAACATCTTCAATCTCAACCTGCATCCATTCTTCTAATAAACTGTACATGTATTCTCTATCCTTTTTAGGAAAATCCTTAATACGAGTACGATGGTGTCCATCAGGCAAAATCATTCTAACTGAATTATTTTTACCAGAAGGTTCATATGAGGTAGCTCCCCATGTATCTAATCCTCCAACAATGTATAGCATATTAGAGCCATCGGCATCTAAAAACTGTTTCACTTTCTGCATCGCTTCCAGATTATACACAGTCTCTACTCCTTTTGGTGCAGTAAAATCAAATGTAAAATTAGTAGTGTCGCCTAAATATTTAGAAAAGGGTTTTGTTTCGTATCCATAAATTCCAATTTCGGTTAAAGCCGTCCAAAAGAAAGGTCTACTAATTTCTACGGCAGCATCTTCAAAAAAAGTAAATCCAGCAACACGATTTAGGTGTTCAAAAAGTTCTGCTACGAGAGCCTCATTTTGAGGAATGTCGTCACTTGTAAAGCCACCCCATTGCCAAAATACAAACGGATATTCTAATATTGTATATTGCAATGCTTTTTTTAATCCAAACTTAAAGCTCCATTTTTTTTCCTTTGCCTTACCCTTCAATAACTCGATCAATTCTTCTTGATGATCAAAACATAAACACTGAAAATTATAAATCTTACTTCTTTCTTCATCTGTGCCAACAGAATTTAAAAACTCATATATACGTTTATCTTCACGTGCAAAATTCAAAGGCGCTACATATGGGATACAAGCGGTAACATCGTCTGGATAAAAGGAACGGTGATACATCGTAGCTTGTCCACCTTTACTAATACCTGTTGTTAACCAATTATTTTTATAAATAGAGTGCAAGGCAGTAATTATTTTATGCTGATCGGTAGCCGCTTGCCATATTGTAAGTTTATTCCATGGAATACTATCGGGCTTACTATCTTTAAAAAACCTATGCTCGATAGTAACTTGGTTACAGTTTAGTATTTTTGTTGGCTCAGCGGCATATGGCGACCATATTCTATATCCTTCAAGAACTGCTACAACGGGGAGGTTTTCATTTTTATGACTAACTAAAACTCTCTGTTTAAAAGTACCCTTTTTAGGATTTTTATGATCTAATGGCTGTTCAAAATACAATTCGTACTGCTTAGAAAAAGTAGTATCTATATTAATCTCATTAACTTCAACAACACCCTGTAAATTACTCAATTGTTCAACAAAGGTACTTTCCTTACATGAACTAAATGCAATAAAAAGAAATGCAATTACAATAATTATTTTACTTCGAACCATCTGATTTTTATTAATAAATCGGCAATACCTACCCTGTTTTTTTGGGGACTCAGTGCAACTATGTTGCAAATGTTTACATTGATTCATTTTCATATCTTTTATATTTTTAAAGTTGTACAACAACCAATTGATAATTTGTGTAATATTTTATTTTTTGTATACAAAGTAATGATAATCTTTAAAATGATAATATAAATGTAACAATAACAGGAACTAATAGAGTAAGAACTAGTCCACTAAAAATGGCAATAACCCCATATTGATTTCCCGAAACTCGAGTAATAATTGGTAATGTTGTATCCATTGCGGTTGCACCAGCTGCTGTTACCGGCGCTAATTTACCAAACGCAAAAACTAAAGCAGGTGCAAACATCAGGGTAAGTATTTCGCGAATAACATTGGATAACAAAGCAATTGTACCAAGCGTTTCGCCATGCATTTCAGTTATTAAGATGCTAGAAAGGCTGTAATAGCCAAAACCAGCACCAACGGCCATAGCTTCTTTTAATGAAACATCGTGTAGTACAAAAGAAAGTAAAGCTGTTGCCCCTAATGAACCAATAACTACAGTTAATGGAACCAAAATTATTTTCCAATTAGCTTTAAAAAGAATCTTTAACGATTCCTTATCGCTACCTACACTTATACCTACAACAAGCATAAGTATATACAATACATAAGTGCTTATGTCTTTATGTAAAAATAATTCGGGAATTAAATTAAAGAAGCTTAGTAATAAGCCAATTACAAAGAACATAACTATTAATAAACTATCTTTCATGCTTACCCTCTTTAATTGTATTCACACTAGAATCATTACCATTGAAAAACAATTTATAAACCACCCATGATAGAATTACACTACCTAATATGGCTACAAATGAAAGCTGCAGACCTCGTAACCCAATTGTATCTAGATTATTCATTATTTCGGCATTCCCACCAACAGTAACTCCCATAAAAAACAATAGAATAAATATTATCCATATGGTTGTTTTATTCACTGTTTTTATAAGTTGTTTTCTTGTTCGTAACAATGCTCCCAATGCAATTCCCAGAGTCATTATAACTAAAACTTCTACCATAAATATTCAAATTTTAGCAGCCTTCGTTGGCTGTTCTGTTAATAATTTCATTTTGCAAATGTTTACCAAGATCGTTAAAATAATCAGAATAGCCAGCTACCCGCATAATTAAATATTTTTATTTTTCGGGTTTCTTTAGAATTTTTTAAAGTATCAATATTGGATACAGTAAATTGAATATGGTAATCATTCATTCTGGAATAGGTAGGGCTTGTTGACAAATACAAAACAAGCTGATATTCAGGTACTTGATACTAAATGGCAAATGTAAACTTTATTGCGATTACTATCTAAAAAACTTACATTTGTCACTGAATTAATATTTGTTAGCTAGTAAAAATAGAATTAATTTAAAGGTAATTGATACTAATTAACCAACTTGTCACCCCTTAGTACTCTATAACGTTTTCGAGCTTCTACAGTATAGATACTGCCAGGAAAATCCATTAAAAGTTGCTGATAATACTTTTTTGCTTCCTGTATTTTATTTAAATGATTTTCATACAAATCAGCTAAAGCAAAAAGCGATTTATCTGCAAAAATATCATCATAGTATAGCTCAATGATTTTAGCATATGCCATTTCAGCATTTGCAAAATTCTTAATCTCCATGTAAATATTGGCTTTAAAAAACCAAACCTCGTCGGCTAATACATGACTAGGGAAAAGCGTTAGTACCGAATCTAAAGTTATTTTAGCTAAAGAATCTTTCGATTGATAATGCAATAGATCTGCACGAGCATAAATCTCTAATGCTGTTTCAACAGAATCCCATCCTGTATTATCATAAATAAATAGTGCCAATTGAGCAGCATCGTTAGCAATAAGCTTTGAGGTGCTAGCTTTTAACACATCTAACTGTGACATGGACCATTCAAAATTACCAATATAATAAGCCAGCCTTGCTTTTCTGAATTTTGCATCGGCACCAACTGCATTATTTTTATTATACTCCTCGATGCGAGCATAGGCAAAAGTTGCATCCCATACCTTGCCATCGGCTAAATATATATCTGCCAACTCCAATTCCAAACCACCTTTAGTCATTCGGTCTATCCCATTAATATTTACAGCATCTTCCAATAAAAACCAAGCTTCGGTAGTTTTATCTAAATAAAAAGCTTTTAAGTGTGCAAGGTTCTTTACCATATCCACTGTTTCAGAATTTGTTCCCATCTCTTGCAAAGCTGTAGTATAGCTTTCTTCTAAACGCGAAAAATCTTCATCTGTAGTATCTAAACCTAGCTTTATTCGTTTGAACATAACCTCAAGCATTTCGTTACGAGCAGCGAAAAAGAATTCTAAATGTTTGCCTTTTTCAATTACGTACTGATAAGCGTTAACAGCAACATTAAAGTTTGAGTTGTCGGTAGCTATTCTAGCCAAAGCAATTAATCTGCGACCATCTTCATCTAAACGCAAATCGAGTGCTTTTGCTTGAATAAAAGCACCCTCAAAGTCGCTCTCTTGCACATAAAGCCATATTAGCAATTCGCTAATGGTAGTAATATCAGGGTTTTGATTTAGTTCAGAAAGCAGAGCCTCTTTAAGTATTCCTTTTAAACTATTATCAATATCGTTATAAACAGCATTTTGCAGCCTGTTTTGCACCATTTGCAAATATTGATCGCTAATTTTCAAAAGATGTATATATTGCTCTACCATCTTTTTATAGTCACGCTGATAGTAATAAATCTGTGCCATTTCCGATTCAAAACCATAAGCACCTTTAAGCATTTTTTTTCCTTGCTGATATGTTTGTTCAGCATAAGTATATTCTCTTTTACCTAAAAATGCATTGGCTAACCTTGATATTTGAAACTGATCGGTGGGTAATTTTTTAATTGCTGTAGAATAAGTCGACTTTGCCTTTGATTCATCTCCCTGAATATTATACAAGTAGCCCAGTTCAACTCTATAAGTAAGGTCTTGTTTGTTGTTTTTTATTTGCTCTTTAACAATACTTTCCGCTGTAATATATTCTTTAATACTTATTAAGCACTTTAAATAATATTGAAAATAGGCTTTTGATCTGTTTGTATAGTATAATCGTTTATAAACTTCAGCAGCTTTAAAATATTCACCATTCCGATAATATTGCATGGCTATTTGACTTTCAGGAGTTTTTTGCGGTTTTTGTTGCGCATTAGCAAACTTTACTGTAAAAACAAAAAGACTAAGAATTATGCTTATGTATATAATTACCTTATTCAAACTAGTAGCTATTTATGTTCTTTTATTTCTTTTATAATTTCAGTCACAGGGTCTTTTAATAAATCGTATTCTTTTTCGTGCCTGTCAAACTCGTTATGAATAAGATTCATTTTAATAACAAGTAGCTCTACTATTTCTTTTTCTGAATTAACATATTTTTTAATATCCTCCTCTTGAGATATTAACTCTTTTTTTATATCATACTTAAGATTTTCAAGCTGAGTCTTGCTCGCTTCTATTTCACTAATAATAGTAGAACCACCTTTTTTAAATGTTCTTGTTAAAGCTTTGAATAATGCGCCATAATTCCCTATATATTTCGACACTTCACGGCTTTGCATATCTAGTTCTGAATGATTATGCTTAATAAATTCTACGTTAATACTTAGCTCAGTTGTCATTTCTTTAAAATGATCAAAATCAATAGTATTGTACACGTCCAATAAAGAATCTACTTGTTTTTCAAGCGTATTAATCTGTTGTAAGTGTACATTCGTCTCATTACTGCATGAAATACTCAATGCTGAGACTATTGCTATAAGATAAATTATTCTCATGAATTTACTTTTTTAATTTAGCATTATTATTTCTATCGTATTCTATCTGCCGATTTTATTAAATTATCATCTTTTTTAATGGCCTTATTAGCCATAAGTATAAGAAGTAACGAAACTAAAGGAATAATGGCAGAAAAACCAGGTTTACCATCTACCTCTAACATAGATTCAATGCGTAGGAAATATATTACTTCAACAACTACTAAAGCAACTAAAACTATCATATTTAGTTTCCCCAATTTCATTTGAAATATTCTGTTCTTAAATTTTACAAGAGCAAAAAAACTAAGAAATAAGCTTAAGAGAGGTAATACAGCCATAGGTACTACATTTACTAATAAATTACCTGTTACAGGATTCTTTATATGACAAGCTAGCAGCTCATATATTATACTATTGCTATTAAATATTGCAAGAGGAAAGGTATACATTAACATTACAAGTATTCCAGCTAAAAAAAGGTAAATTGATTGTATTCGTTGTATCATTTGTTGTAGATTTTTATTTTTTACGAAAATAGTATTTTAAGTTTACTCATTATTAATATTTGCGGCCTTATTTAAACAAAAAGCAAGCCAATTTGCAAGTATCTGGTTTCCATATTTAGTTAAAATTGATTCGGGATGAAATTGCACGCCTCTAACATTTAATTTTTTATGTCGCACACTCATTATTAAACCACTCTTAGTTTCCGAAGTAATAGAGAACTCTTTTGGCAAATAATCTTTATCTACCACCCAAGAATGATATCTACCCACCTCTATTTCTTTTGGCATATCATTAAATAAATAATCTTCAAATAATTTTATTTTAGAAGCTTCGCCATGTATTATTCGTTTCAACTGTATTAGCTTACCAGTAAAGTACTCAGCAATTGCCTGATGACCAAGGCAAACACCTAGCAATGGCTTATTTAATTCTATAATATCTTTTATTGTATGGCTCAAAGCTTTCCTTTCAGAGGGTAATCCTGGACCAGGAGACAACACGAAAGCATCAAACAAAAGCAAGTATTTATGTTCTATATCTTCTAAAAAAGCAACATCTACACTACAATTAGGTAATTGTCTAAAGACCTCTACCAGATTATAAGTAAATGAATCGTTATTATCAATTATTAATACTTTTATCATAGCTTAAAAAACTGCTGCGAAGATAAAAATTCTATGTATACCTTTTTATCTGTTCATATTTTATTTTGGTTCTACTGTTATTTTAGTGGGTATTGTTATTGTATTATACTATTTGTAATTACGTCTGTTTATCCGTTTAACTGTTTATTTGTTTAAGACAAACCCATAAACAGTGTAAACAAATAAACGATTAAACAAAGGCTATATAATTCAGGGCAAAAGCATTCAAAAGATTAGTACAGAAATTAAATATATTTCTCCACGAATTAACACGGAATAGCACTAATTCAAATCAACTAATGGTGATTTTAAATATTTTTTCGTGTTAATTCGTGGATATTATATTTTTTATATTTTTAAATGCTTTTGCCCTGCTATATAATTAACAATACTTTATTATAGTTTGCATTCCACTAAATTCGTGGTAGAACCTTTATTTTTTTGAGATGCTCAAATATATACTTATTTCAATCTTCTATTTATAAACTGATTACAACCCAAATTGAGCGATTAGCTATCGCTAATTAGCTCAATCGACTGAGCAATTGGAAGTTTAACAAATCTTCGTTTCACTTGATTTGTGGTAAAC
>JAUXEM010000308.1 GCA_030620515.1 Salinivirgaceae bacterium | reverse complement strand
TGCAAACTTCGTAGCCAGCTTTATCGCCCCAAAATGCTGAAAACAACATATGCCAATGCAGTGGTTCTAAACCCAAATTCACTTGTGGGTTATCAATGCGCAGCTGTACTAATTCGTTATGTTCAAGTTTTGCCAAGGTTGAGTAATACATGGCTTCACGCAAATTTGCTAGTCGCTTGTTTTGCAAAATATTGTTAATGTCGCAAATAGAATGAAATAAATTTTTAAGTTGAATTATAGTATTATCCAAGGCATCTTTTGAATAGTACGATGGTATGTCAATGTGTAAATGTTCGCGATTATATAATTCTTTTAATTCACCAAACATATGACCAATGCCTTCGCAAAATGCAGTTGAACTTAATATTACATTTGGCGCAGGCAATATTTTTTTAAGTTGTGCTCCTTTTAAAGCATTAATAAAACTACAGCGAGGTACAGGGGCAGCTCCTGTATTGGTAAGTTCAATTACTTTTGAGTGCGAGGCTAATAAACTTGCATACATTTCCCAATTAAATGGAACGTATTCGGCAGCCCAACACAATTCAGTAGGGAAAATTAACGATATTGCTGCAACAGGTGTTTCTGCTTTGTATGATTTACGCATTAAGAAAGTACGTTTAGCAATTAGGCTTTTTGTTCCCTTTAGTTTTGGTGGATACACAGTACCTAATGTATCGCCTTGTTGACCAACATCTTTTACAAATTTTCTGAAATTCTCAAATACTTCGTCTCTTGACAAATCTGGTGTTTTTTGCATGGTAATGGTTTTTAATGTAACCTATATAGTATACGTAATAAAAATAATAATGCTATGTATGCAAGTGACTGATAGTGTAATATTTATACCAACAGTAACAAATAATATTTCAATAAGTATTCTAGTTCTCTTGTATAATCAAATTGTAATATTAATTTTATCGAAAGTAGTTAAAATAAATTAATAATCTACAAATAGTGCATATCTTATTACCGAAAGAAAGCTAATAGCAGTTAAGGTATGATTATTTGATATAATTTACTAGCAATAAAAATAGAATAATTGTTAGTAAAGGGTAGGGTAAGTTAATTAATGACAATTAAGTGTGGAATATTGCTTTTTGTATAAATAGAAAAGCCGTCTCCATAATGAAGACGGCTCTTAACAATATTATCTAAAAATACTTATTTATTTGCTAGCTAAGTATTCTGAAACTCCTTTTTGGGTAGCAGCCATTGCTTTGTCACCTTTATGCCAGTCGGCAGGACAAACTTCACCATTCTCACGGAAAAACTGTAAAGCATCAACAATACGAATAGCCTCTTCAACGCTACGCCCTAGTGGCATATCGTTTACTACTTGATGACGCACTACACCTTCTTTATCAATTAAAAATAAGCCACGGTATGCTTGTGCTGAACCAACAAAAGTAATTTCACCGTCGTCGTTATACTCATAGTTCCCAGCTAAAACACCGTAGTTTTCTGTAATAGTATTTGCTGGGTCGGCTACTAATGGATATGTTACACCTTGTATTCCGCCTTCTTTTTTAGGAGTTTGTAACCATTTCCAGTGAGAAAATTCTTGGTCGGTTGAAGCACCTACAACAGCAACATCACGTTTCTCAAATTCTGCTAATTTCTCTTGAAAAGCAATAAGTTCTGTTGGACAGACAAAAGTAAAATCTGCTGGATAAAAGAATAATATAACATCTTTTTTACCAATATACTGTTCTAATGAAAAATCGCTTATTATTTCGTTACCATTTACTACTGCTGCAGCGCTAAATTTTGGGGCTTTTTTTCCTACTAATACTGACATATCTTTATTTTTTAAGATTAATATTTAAATTTTATTCAACAAAGTAAATCAATCAATTTCGTTTAATAGTAAAAATGTATATTCGTAAAATCTATGCTTGTATAGTTTACTTTTATATGGGCAATAAATTTTGGTAATAGTATTAACATATTACCTTTAAAAAAGTTTAAAAATTAATAAGTTATGAGAAAAACAACTTTTCTGAAAGAGTTAAAAGAGATTGAAATTATTATAAAAAAATGCGATACTTGCCATGTTGCTATGGTTGATAAAAACAATAAACCCTATTTGTTGCCATTTAATTTTGGCTACCATGAGGGAACAGTCTATTTACATTCAGACCCAAAAGGAAAGAAAATAGATGTTTTGAAAAATAACCCATCTGTGTGTATCAATTTTACTGCCGACCATGAACTATTTCGTCAGAATGAGAAAGTTGCCTGTAGCTATGGTATGCGTTACCGCAGTGTACTTGTTTATGGAGACGTTGAGTTTATTGATAATTTTGATGCGAAAGTAGATGCACTAAATATATTTATGAAACAATATGTTGCACATGATTTTAAGTATTCTGATCCAGCTATTAATAATGTTTGTGTTTTCAAGGTTGACATTAAAAACTTTATGGGTAAAATGTATGACCACGAGAGTTTGGAATAATTAGTAATGGCTCTGATATAAATTAATGTAGATTAGTAATGAGTTCATATACTTTATAATACTTTGTTAAACCTGCCTGTGGCAGACAGATCTTTGTTTCTCGCAAAGCCACTAAGTCGCAAAGATTTGATATTAAATCAATTAGTCATACTGTGCTAATTGTTGTAGTTAACTATTTATCAGATAGATATAAAGACATACCGAACCATTGCTTTATACAGTAATATTATAATATGTGAAATTCAATTATATTCATGATACCTTAATATCTAATTGCTTGCAAATTTATTACCCACAATAGCTTAAAACAGGGCTATTTTTTATAGTTTAATATTAACAAAACAAACTGTGTAATGAGAAAATTACTTTTTATTACTGCTGCTATTCTAATTGTATTGCTAAATAGTTGCACTCAAAATAGCGAACCTAAAGCTAAATACGTATTCTTGTTTATTGGTGATGGAATGGGCGTAAATCAGGTATATGCCACAGAAATATATAAGGCAAACTTACAAAATGCAGATAGAAATGTACCTTTAGCTTTATCACAACTACCCGTTCAATCTTATGCAACAACTTATTCTGCAAATTCTTTTATTACCT
>JAUXEM010000256.1 GCA_030620515.1 Salinivirgaceae bacterium | reverse complement strand
ATGTATATAAAAAATAGGCGAAATGCCAGTAAATTCAAGGGTTGTAGCTCGCTTCAACCTTTATGTAACTTGATAGGAAACTGCAACAAAGTCGCCTACTTTTCATATACTTAACGTTACCGCCAAGTTTAAAAGACCATGGACCAATTAATGTAAAAGGAGGAAATTTTAAAAACCAATAAAGCAACTAACTTGTGATTGTTAAACCTAAAAATATAATTATGAAACAAACTCATCTTCTATTAAAAGTAGCTTTTATTTTATTAATGTTCTGCGGATTCGTGTCTTGTAATACTGAAGATAGAAATATAAAAAAAGCATTAAAAGAAAATGCTTTAGCGGATGGGACAAAATACAAATTGACTGAATATCGCATCGTTGAATCCATTTTAAAAACAAATCTTGAAGATTCTATTAAAAGCAGCAATGTTTCAATCCAAGTAAAAAAAGAAATGATGAAAATGGATAGCCTGATGCTAAACAAATATATTGGAGAACGGGAGCAATGTAAAACACAAAAACAAAATACCTTATGGCATCTTGCATCCACCTATGACAGTCTGATAGAAGATTGGCAAGAAATGATTGATGAACAAGAAGAAAAATTAAAAGAAAAACAGGAAGAAATAGATAAAATAAAAGATAACATGAAAAGCTGGGAATCGCTGATTGTAAATACTGATTCTCCTGTAATTTACTATGTAATAAAACATCAATATATTTTAGATGAAAAACACATAGAAAAAAATGTTCTACTAACCACTGAATTTGAAATCTTATAATTGCCATTAATATGAAAAACTTATTTTATTTAGTGATAATTACTGTATTGCTTGCAAGTTGCAATAGCCCTTTGGACAAACCCATAGTAGAACCCTTAACAGTTGAGGAACTTCGCTCTGTTTCCAAGAAAGACACTTCTTTTATTGAATTTTATAAAGAAATTCAAGATTTCAGGCAATCGTTTTTTGTTGAGGATATTAATCAAGTTAAATACGGTGATATTTCCTACAAGCAACTACAAAAATTTATTGCATATAGAACTGATACTGCATTCACCAAACCCATTATTGAAAAAAGCACAGCAGAATGGAACGAAAAATTTGGTAATTACGAACACGAGCTTGATTCCCTTGAGAATTATTGGCAAAAATATTTAGACGAGAATTCTTTGATGAGCTATGTTAATATAGAATTTGACCACATAGATAAAGAACGTTACTCTTACAATAATGATGTTAAAAATGTGAACCTTGCATTAAAACTGACACCATTAAAGGGCACAATACAACAAGTCAGCTTTACATATAAAATTAAAAGCAAATTACGTTCTGATGAATCAGAAAATATTTATTCAAGCATTTTTGACGATAATAGAGGCTCTTGCATTCTAACATCCCCATTTTCAAGACCTGTTGTTCGTTATTGGGAAGTAAATTATACTCTTGAGAAAAAACTAAAATATATGTCAACAGCTGAATTTAAGCGCGACTACGACATAACATTTGAAGTAAGTAAAATAAGGGTTAATGACAAAAATATAACAGAAGATGATTTGTTAGTTCCAAAAGTAATGGAGGATTATTTAAAGTATCCATCTTTGTATGAAGACGATGTGATTAAATATTTTTTCAATCCTGATTATGTTTCAGAATGGCAATATATTGGTAAAGAAATTGAAAATGAATTAAGACTCAAAGACGAAAAATGTTATAATTTCATAAAAGCAGTTTCGGAGTTTGAGGAAGACTAAAAATGATTAAAAACCAGGCGGTAACACGCAATAAAAAACATAGGGCAGAAAGTGCTAAATATGAACGACATAACATTTAATAAACGGCTCGGTAACTTGATAGGTAGGAGCTTCGAAATGCCCTACGTTTCTTATTGCCAAACGTTGTAGCCAATACAACGCAACCAGATAACACTTTGAGACATCTAAATAATGAATTGTAAACAATAATATTATGAAATCCTTCATTGCAATATTGATACCCCTATCAATCATTATTTTCAGTGGCTGTGAGAAATCAAATAATGATTTAAATTTAGAATCAATTATTGATACTAAATAGACACTCTTAAAAATTATTGATAATGAAACTGGCGAGATTACTAAATTTCCAGAGCAGCTTGATAAATTTGACATCGTTTTTAAACAACACGGGATTTTAGAACTACCTAAATATTGTAATTATTCTTTTGGTACATATAACCTAATTAGCAATGATTCCTTAATTATTTCCAATGTTGGCCCTGGTACTGAAAAATATTGTTTGCCAGATTTATTAATGGATTGGGAAACACTGTTCATTAACGCTTTAAGAGAGTCAACGACTTATTCAATTTTGCAAAACCACCTGACTATTAATTGTAATAGTGCTTATGATTTGGTTTTTGACTTTATTGAAAGTTACGATAATGAAAAAAGCAAAATTTTGTTTTGTACAAATTCTCATATTATAAATTGTCCATTTGAGATAGAGATTTCATTAAATAATGTAGTAATAGATACCTTAACTGCTGGTTCAGTTTATTCTTATAATGATTGCCAATGTGATAATTCATCAGATATTGGATTGTTATTAAATATTGAAGAAGGTGCTTATAACTATTTGGCCAACGAACTAAATTGCTCGGCAACAAATAGGGTAAATAGCTGGACAGGAGAAATTAAGGTAGTTGAAGATAGTTGTACTGTGATATTTTTAGATATAAACGAATAAGAAATGTACTGGCTACAACACGCAATATAAAACATTGGGGTTTAATCGGTTACGCAAACTTATTGCTCCGCTTTAACTTTTGTGTCGGTGGATACGGACGAAGCTCGCAATCCCCAACGTTTCATATTGCAAAACGTTGGCAGTAATAAAAGCTAAATGACATGGTATTTAAAAAACAATTCTTAACAACTTGTTTTATCCTTTCTTCTTTTTTTGTTTTTTGCCAGACTAAAAATAGCGATGAAGAAACTAGAAAAATTCTTTTCTTTATTGAACCCTGCGTCATATCAGGCTTGAAGTATACAGATTCAAATATTAATAGGTTTAGATTTAAAGCAATTCCAAGTATGAATTTAGGATTTGAAATTAATAAATTATCTATACAATTTGGTGCTTATTACTACAAATTGTTCGAGATTCGTTATGATATTAATTGTCTTTGCTATCCTTGCCCAGATGCAAAAGACATGAGATTTATCGACTATTCATTTGGTATAAAATATAGAATATATGACAAAGATAAATATTGTATCGAACCATTTCTGAATATTTATAATGAAATAGTAATATATGAACTCGACTATTATTATCATAATAAGGAAATGGAACAATGGGAATCCGACCGAACTCCTTATCGGAATAAACCTTATTTTTCATTAGGAGCATATTTGAAATATAGTGTTTTAGATAAGCTGGATTTATTTATCGCACCCACTATTAAATTCAACAATAGTTTATTTGCACCTTCATCAAATAGTCGATTTAATATTTTCGGAGCTCGAATTGGAACAACACTATATTTATATTAATTTACTACTGCCAACATGCTATAAATTCAAGCGGGCAGAAAGTACTAAAATAAAATGAATTATAATAAACAAAATAACGGTGCAGTTTGATAATGAGGTAGTTAAATTGCCCGCCAAAATTTATAGCTGTCCGTTAGCTGCAACCATTGCAAAGAATCTTCTGACAGAGTAAATTTGAGACTTAAAAATATAAACATGAATAGGAACACATTTACAATTATTGTCTCGATATTCACATTAATACTACTTAACAATTGTGAGAAACAGACAAACGAACCTAGTGACAGCAGTACTAAACTAGATTCAAAATTTATAATTGGTTTGAATAATGATTGTATAGATATCACGACACTTAATCCGACAATAGAGATTATTGCCCCAGCTTACATTTATACTCATCAAAACTTTGACATAGATAAGGATGGAATTTCTGATTTTGAATTACGTAGTGACCATATCTCTTCTCCAGGAGGACTTAAATATCAAAAATCTTCAATTAAAATTGTAAATTCTTCTTTTCAAATTTCAGTTATTGAGATGTCTGATACTTTACATAGGTGCATTCATAGTATAAATGACACAATCATTTCATACATGGTCTATAATAATTATTCTAATGTTACTTGTTCTGGAGATGGTATTGATTCTGTTTATTCTCCTAATACTTTTTCATATCCTAAGATATATTCAACTGGAGATACATTAAACTTAACTGAATCGTGGTCAAATGATGATTTAACTTTATCATATTATAATTATATGTATTTTTTGATATCTCCACCTATTACTTACTCAATTGTTAGGGGAAACTGGAATAATCAAAATATGAAATATGTCTTGTTCAAGAAAGACCATGAAGGAATATATATATATGGGTGGCTTAGATTAAGTATTGATAATATTAAAGAAATTCGTTTTTATGAATATGCAATACAAAAAATAAATATGGAGTAATGGCAGCAGCTAACAGCAAGTAAAAAACATTGGCAGTGAGGTAGTTAACTGAAAAGGAATTAGT
>JAUXEM010000231.1 GCA_030620515.1 Salinivirgaceae bacterium | reverse complement strand
TTATTTGGTTCAATTGAATCAACCAATGTTTTATAGCCAATAAATGATATGGCTACTTTCGATTTGTTTTTTAAAGTGTTTACTATTATTCCATTTGTATTAGTAACCCAATAATTTGTTTCCGATTTGTCTGTCGATTCGGTACAAATATGAACATTAGGTATGGGTAGTTTATTTTCAGAATCAATTATTTTAATTTCTTGACTTTGAGTATTTGTGAACAAAAAACTTATAAAAAAGACTAGTATAATTCTATTGAGCATTTATTTAAATTTTAAACAAAGACACCAAAGCAATTATCTGTTCATTGCCAAGGTGTCTTTTATAATGGTTCGTTATATTTTTGTAATACATTGATAGATAGGATAGTGTAAAACTATCGAATGCTAAGCTAATCATTTAAGTATCAGCCAAATGTATTTTTTACCTGCCTGCCGTCAGGTCTAAAGTATAACTATTATTTTAAAGAAAGTATTTTAGTAATTATTTCTAATTCTACTTTACGAAGTTGCAAATAGCTCTGAAAGAGCGTAATCACTAGAATAGGGCAACGCCCTATGTTAATTAATGTAAAAAGTTTACCAGCCCTGAAAGGGCGTTAGCCCCTTTTCAGGGCTGGTGTTATATGTTGTACTAATTTTACAGAGCGTTCTCCCGCTAATTATTTCAGCCTTACAGTCTGATTTACAATCTGCTTTAACTTCGTAAAGTAGAACTAATAAGTGGTTTTCATAAATTCAATATTGCCACTTGCGCTTCCTTCAAAATCAGTAAATACTAATTTATAGTAATTATCATTATTATCTTGAACAAAGTAAACTAAGTCTTCAGTTACAACATAACTAAATGATCCCATGTCAAAGGTTTTCCAGTCGGACCCAATTGTATTAATAACTTTTGAATAAGAAGCACTTCCGTAATCATTTGATGCTGTATCGGTTTCCATTTGTGCAACCATAATATCGTTGTTGCTTAAAACGCCTGTTACTAAATATGGTATATCTTCATCGTAATACTTAGTGAACATTAAGTCCCAATCTGCTGCTGCTGGCTCATGTATAACAGTAGCTTCATTTGCAATAGAATAATGCACCATATTTTTATCAAGATTAGATGCCATACTAACAACGTCAGATACTTCGTCTGTTCCATCAAGGTTTGCATATTTTATGTGAAAACTATTGTCAGATGATTCTCTTTTCTGAATCATTAATTTTTTTGCAGAACCATCGGCTAGTACTATTATGTGTACAGAATCTCCAACAACTTGGTGTGTAACCATATCATAATAACCCCAACCATAATCAGGATGACCTAAAGCACCTTTGTCAAAAGCCCCATTTTCCCAAGTTGTATCGCTATATGTATTATTTAGGAAAGGCATGCTTGCAATACCAACAGTATCGTCACCATTTACGTCAGCCCAATTTGCAATTGCATCAACCACATATAGTTTAATGTTATTTCCATCGTTTGTAAGTATTGACGATGTCATAGGTCCTGTATAGAATGCTATATCCCATTCCATGCGGTCTTTAGTTGAAACTACGCCAGAGGCTAAACTATAATAAATATCGTTTGCATATTCTGCACCAACCGATATTTTAATTGTTTCAATTTTAACAGATGGTTCTGTAATTTCAATTGATTTGGTAACAGATTGGCTTGAAGCATCTGATACAGTAACGCTGTATGTCCCTGCTATTAAACTATTAATGTTTTTGGTTGATTCTCCATTGGACCAATTATAAGTAATTGGATCTTTACCTCCTGTTACTGTTAAGGTAATACTTCCATCATTACCATCAAGTTCTGTAACATCTGTTGTTTGATATGTAAAAGTAAGATCGTCAATTTTTGGCTTATCTTCATCGCAAGAAATAAGAAAAACAGTTATGAGGATTAAGTATGCTAAATTTTTCATTCTAATTTGTGTTTGTATTTAGGTTTAGTAATACTATTCGTTTTACAACAAATAGCAATATAGCTATATGGCACCTTAAGCAAGTAATTAAAGCCTGACTAAAATGTCACATAGCTACTTATTCTATCAACTAGCCAGTACAATATTATTATTGGGCTGTTAGTAATAGTATTAAAAATTTATGATTTTATTTGAACAATACTTTTATTTAATATGACATAAATGTTTACAATAATTAAAGTAAGCTGAAACTAAAAACTAAAACTAAAAACATTAAAGTAGTTATTCAAAAAGGAAAGACTATTAACAAGGGGGTCCTCTAGCATGGATAGCATTAAAATATCCATTTAATAACAGTTTGTTATAAGGAATTGGAATTTTTACAAGATTAAATTGGAGAGAAATTGTTTTCGAGAAATTGCAATTAATAATATCATTCGCTACAGTTTTATCTTTCGTTGAAACATCATGATAATTGATGCTGCTTTTTTCAATAGTTGTAGAATGATTTTGATTCTTAAAAAATATTGATTCAAATTTCTCGCTAGCTTTTTCTTGGATACCATAATACAACATACTCAACGAAAAAACGCTGAGTATTATGAGTGCTACTATATTTGATGCTATACCAAAGAAAAACATTGTTTTTAAAATTTGGTACTAAGCTAATAAATTATTTGTGATTTATAATATGTTTCCTTAACACAATTTTATGTAATATCTTTATATTAGCAAGCATATAGATGCTTTTAGGTAAATGCAAAATACGAAATATAAACACTATCATTTATAGCGTTGATATATATCAATAAAATAAGAATGCTATATTTTAAATGATAGAATAGTAAATCAATAGCAAAGTTTCTTATGCTTAAAAGAGTTAGTTTATCTTTAGAGTCAGTTTAAAAGGGTTTTAGTAGAATTTTTTAATTCAATATTTAATATGAAGAAAATTTATTTTATTGTCGTTTTGGGAATACTTGGCATAACATACTCGTGTACTTACAATGAGTTTGTTATAGAAGAATTGCCACCTATTGACACAACAATTGTTATTAGCTTTATTGATACAATTCAGCCTATTTTTGACAGTAAGTGCGTAAAATGTCATGGTAGTGCTGGTGGATTAAATTTAGAAGCTGGTAATTCTTATGCAAATATTGTTCCCGACAGGATTAATGAAGGAATTCATGAGGAAAGTTTGATTTACAAAAAATCGGATCCAGCAGGAACAGATTCTCACAGTACAAAATATAGTGCTGAAGAAGCGCAACTAGTTCTATTGTGGATTGAACAAGGAGCTGAAAATAATTAATTAAAAACCGAAAGAATGAAAAAACTTATATTACCATTACTTATTTTATTAGTAGTAACGGTATTTGCTCAAGAAGAGCAAGAGAAGAAAAAAGACCGTCCTGTAGCTGAACCATTTTTTAACGGCTATTTAATTGATGCGCAAACTACGGTTATTCAAGATCCTAAAACTTTAGAGTTCATAATACAGCATAAGTTTGGAACCTTTGAGAATGGTTCAGAAGATATATGGGGTATATATAATTCAGCAAATGTAAGGCTTGGGCTTGATTATGTTGTTTATGAAAACCTACAAGTTGGGTGGGGGTTAACCAGAACAGATATGACCCATGATTTTAATGTTAAATATACTATTTTAGAACAAACACGAAAAAATACCATACCTGTGGCGGTTGGTTTTTATGGAAATATGGGTATAAGCCAGAAGCCAAAAGATGCATTTGGGGCTGAATATGTATTTACCGATAGAATGTCCTATTTTGGTCAGTTAATTATTGGACGTAAGTTTGGCGATCGTGCTACATTACAAACGGGCGTGAGTTATTCTCACTTTAATCAGGCAAAAATAGCTACTCAAGACTATAGTAGGATAGGAGTTCATTTAAATGGTAGAGTTAAAATAACCGAAACTGGATCTTTTATTTTTAATTACGACCAGCCTTTAAAAGCGTTGCAGTTAACTAGAGACCCACAGGTAAAACTAAATCCAAACATTGCCATTGGATGGGAAATTGCAACTGCAACACATGCTTTTCAAATATATGCAAGTTATTCGCAAGAAATATTGCCTCAATACTATATGGCACGAGAA
Source organism: Salinivirgaceae bacterium (assembly GCA_030620515.1). GTDB lineage: Bacteria > Bacteroidota > Bacteroidia > Bacteroidales > SZUA-534 > JAUXEM01. The sequence continues at coordinate 1,262 of JAUXEM010000231.1, read as the reverse complement.
ACTAAAGAAGAGTTTGAGTTTGAACAATTTAATATTGGATTTACTATAACCAGAATGTGGAATTAGTAAAGCTTAATTTTTATAATATTTGTACAGACTCTTATTAAAGTAGTATAATATTTTTGGTATTTGTATGAATTTAGTAGGTAGATAATAAAATAATGAGAATAACACCACAATTTATTGTGGTGGTTTGAAAGAAATACTTTAGCCTCCTCCGCCTTTATCGCCAAAAGCGATAAAGGCGGAGGCAAGGGTAAATAGTTTTTATGCACCACCATGTTGAAACATGGTGTTACTCTCATCGTAATTGCAATGTTTTTTAACCCACAAAATTGGTAGTAGTACCATATTTTTAATTGTTTTGTTTTTATATTTTCATTATAAGTTCATGATACCAACAGGTCATTGTAGATTACTTATTGAATTTTTAATGCGTTAGACATGAAGCATATTAGCTTGTTTTTCATTAATAGAAGTTGTACTAGCAACTAATAGAATTGTATTTTTTATAAAATTAAATATCTAATGAACAGAAAAATATTTATTACCTTTTCATGTATTGTTTTACTGCTATTTCAATACACATTTGTGATTGGGCAAGATGAAGAAGTTTCTTTGTCAGAGACAAGTCAAATTTGTTCTAGTTGTCATGGTTCTCAGTATTATTCGTTTTTCAATTCGGTTACCGAACAAAAAGAACGAAAGAGAATGAATCCGTATTTTTTTATCGACACAGTAAAATACGTTCAAGGTGTACATAAAAATTTCGGCTGCGACGATTGTCATGCCTATGAATATACCACCTATCCTCATTTGGCTGAATTGAAACTTGAACCTAAATTTTCGTGTATAGATTGTCATGGTGGCGATGATACATTTGCTAAATATCAGTTTGATGATATAGATGTTGAAGTTGAGAATAGTGTACACCGAACCGCGTTTGGTTTTCAATTTAAGTGTGCTAGTTGTCACGATCTTCATAGCTACAAGCCTGTTGCTCGCGATAAGGAGCAAATGATTAAAGAAATTGTTAAAGATAATAATCAAATGTGTTTGAATTGTCATAGCGATTTGTCAAAATATCAAATATTAACGGATAATAATAAACCTGAAATTTTAGAAACTCACAATTGGTTACCAAACCAGGAATTACACTTTTTGAAAGTTCGTTGTATAGAGTGCCATACTCCAACAACCGATACTTTAATGGTGTCGCATAAAATTCTACCAAAAGAAGAGGCTGTGCGTTTATGTAGTCA
>JAUXEM010000192.1 GCA_030620515.1 Salinivirgaceae bacterium | reverse complement strand
CTTTTACTTTGTAAACTTTATAAAGTTTTCCGCTTCGAGGAAAAGAACTTGGGTTATTAAAAACTCTAATAACCATAACTCCTTTCGGATTTTCAATATTTGTTTCTTTTAGTTTTATGTTTATTAATTCATTTGGCTGAGGTGATGAAACCAAAATAGTAAAAAATATAATTATTATCAATTTCATTTACTTTCTTATTTTTGCCAACTTGTAAATATACACTGTGCTCTCGCTCTTATCCAAAACATGCTATTATCATACCACATTTGGGTAGATAAGCGCTATTAATTGATGATATTTCATCCTATTTTTCTAATCGCTTATTAAACGACTATGCTAATATATAAAAATATTATTTATAACAGAATGAATTATTTTGTTTAACATTATCCCTATAGAAAAAAGCTTTTCTATTTCTTCGCTCTTATTAACCTGAATAATTCATGCGTTTAGTTTGATGTAGCTGTAAAGCCTGTCCTGACCATTCTCGGGAGTGTCGGAATCCGCTGATATATCTTTATATTTACTCACACTAATTATTATTTTATAGATGTTCCCCGAAAGGAATCGGGGCAGGCTGTGAATTAAAGTTTCAAGGGTTTCGCAACAGCCTGTTCCGAACTTAATTCGGAAAAACAGATGCATTAAAATAAATGCACTTGGAAACTTTTTCAAAAATTAAATTCCAGACTAATATGCCCTTTTAATTTGATAATCAACATGTTTGCGGCTCTTAGAAAAAGTTTATGAATTAATCAGTTTAACAAGTTTGTTATATATTTATAATACACTGGTAATCTAGCTTTTTAAAAACATCTCAGCAGTTATACTTTTAATTAGAATGGGAATTCCTCGTCAACCTGTACTTTTTGCTTTTCGCTTGTAATTACTGGTTTTTTAGCCAAGGCGTGGTTTACACTACTTTCCACAAAAATTGCTTTGTGTGGTCTTACCGGACAAGGATGCTCACAGGCGCCACAGCCAATACATAAATCGGTATCTACTTCAGGTATAAAAAGTTTTTTATCGGTTTTACCTTTATATGGTATCATTTTAACTGCCTTTGTAGGACAGTGCTCGGCACATGCTCCACAATCTTTTTCTAGTTGCGACACCACGCAATTACCTTTTACAAAGGTTACTTTGCCAATTTGTGTTACTTTCTTAGCGTCCAATTTTAATGGCTTTAACGCCCCTGTAGGACAAATTTGATTACACAATGTGCATTCAAACTGGCAATACTGCACATCGTAGTTCATTCGTGGAATAAACATACTATCAATACCAAACTCAGTAAAAGTGCTTTGAATAACTTTTGTTGGACATGCACTAATGCATAAGTGACAAGCAGTACAAGTATCTTTATAATATTCCAAGCTTATAGCACCAGGAGGCGCCACTGGAAATTTGCTTTTTGCAGGCTTCTTCGATTTAAAACTACTAAATGATTCTGAATCTATTTTCAAAGCTAAGCCAGATAATGCTGTAAGAGCTGCAAAAACAGTTTTTAATGAATTTCGCTTAGCTGCATCTGTTGGCTTGCTCTTTTTCGTTTTAACAAACTGATAAGTTATGGCTTTTTTAGAACAAGTATCTACACAATTAAAACAGGCAATACATCTATCAAAATCAATCTGCATTTTTTTATAATCAATGCTTTCTGCCTTGCATTCTTTTTCGCACTTACTGCACGAAATGCATTTGCTCTCTACGAACTTCAACTTAAAAAGCGAAATGGATGATGTTTTACTTAAGAATGCTCCAACAGGGCAAAGGGTATTGCAAAACAAACGCCCACGTTTATTAGTAAGCCACAATAGCAACACAACAATTCCAAAAGCAAAAAAGAACGACATTAAATCGAAGGCTTTTAGCTCAATATGATACACACTGTAATTATCGAACTTGTTAAAAATAAATGCCGTTACATTATTTAAAAATAAAAAAATAGGTTGAAAAATATGAGTTGCTATTCGACCATAATTACTGTAGGGGTCGAGTAAAATAAATATTGTGGTTGAGCCAAATACAATAAACAATATTGCTAAAACTAATATTACATGCTTTAACCAAGGTATAGAGTTCTTATATCGGAACTTTAACCTGCGTTTTTTGAATAAAGTTTTGTTGATGCGAATAAAAACATCTTGTAAAATACCTAAGGGACAAACAAATGAACAATACCATCGTCCTAAAATAAACGATAAAAGAGTAAAGCCAACAAAGCCAATAGCAATAAAGGATACTCCACGGATAAGTTTTAGAAAAGATGGTACAAATTGAAAAGAAAGTAGGCTGGTTGCCCAATTACTTTCTAATAAAAAAGAGAGTTCAAAAAAAAGGGTGGTAGTTGCAATTATAAAAAACAATGCAAGCCCTACCCTAATATTCTTTAAATATTTCATTTAAAAACAATCATTAAATTCCTAAAAATTAGCCTATTTCACTTACAATGTATCTAAACGAAACACCTTAACTATTGCCTAATCGAAAATTATCCTTTTCAAGAGGCTTCTTTGTAAATGTCAAAGACAAGGCTTTCGAAGACTTAATTATTAAGAGTTTACTTTCGTAAATGATTAATAAATAAGGCGTGAGTATCGCAGTATTTGTCGTTTACAAAAAGACACTTTTATATTCTAATTCTTTTAATATTAAGTGTATCTAAATTCTTATTTCCTACTTTCATTTCGTGTGCAATTTTAATATACTCAACCTCATCGGGTTCAATACCATAAATTTTTGCAGCAGCAGCATCGGCAGCAACCATATCGGTAGAAATAAGTAACGATTTTTTAACGACACAATCTTCGGCTGATATACCACGAGGTCCGTTTTGTAGCATTACACGGTAGGCATCAACAATATTAAGTGTTGGTTTACTATAAGTTGCAAAATCGGCAATGCACTGGTGCAAGTCGTTTCCATGCCACCAGTATCGATCTTCAATAATACCCATTAGGTTTTTCATACAAACCGAAATTCGTCCACCTTTATGGTCTTTCAAAATTGGTACATTAATAAATACATCACTATTCAGGATTTTCTCGTGTACCTTAGCTTTCTTCAAATTCTTGCCGCCAGGTATGTCAACTTCTTTATAATAAGTTTTACTATCGGCCGGAACCATTTTTCCACCAGCCTCTTTCACCACATCTTCAATACCACTATTTTTATAGCAGCTAGTCCATTTATCGCAAGTATTATCAAATACAAAAACCTCTTTTGCTCCAGCAGTAAAACAATGTTCAATTACACGTTTAACAAGAGCGGGATTAGTATTGGCACCTATCTCAACTGGCTGATCCCAACCAATATTTGGCTTAACTACAACTGTTTGACCCGGTTTAACAAAAGCTTGCATGCCTCCTAATTCTGCTATTCCTTTATCGAACATGGCATCTGGTTCGCCACCCATAACTGCAACTAAATCTATTGTATCACTAGCATTATTTGGTAATTCGCCAGCAAATAGGGCATTGTAACCTGTCATTTTAAGCCCAGCACCTGCAATAATAGTAGTACCAATTGCCTTTCTGAAAAAATCCCGTCGCTTCATATCTTTAGTATTTAGTTAAAATTCTAGTATTATCAACTCAGAATGTTGAATCTATAAAATTAAAAAGAATTTAATAAAAATAGAATTGTTAATGAAAATTTTCCTATTTGTATCTATTCAAAATAAGAAGTTTTTATATTTGTTTTTAAACCTATTAAGCATTAATACCTTAACTACTAATATTAAAGAGTTTGAAAAAAGTGAACTTTCAGAAATAGAACAACTTTTCCCTTTAGAATGGAATTTTGATTTTGAAGAATTTATTTCTATTCATAATGACAAATCATACTTTAAAGGTTTTACTTTAATTCATAATACCACTCCCATATGGTTTGGTAATATTATACTATTTGGTAAAATAGCATGGCTAGGAAATATAGTGATTAGCCAAAAATACCGAAACCAAGGTCTTGGTAAGATAATATCATCGCACTTAATTGACGTTGGCAAGCAAAATTCTGTAAAATCCTTTATTTTAATTGCCACTGAACTAGGAGAGTTTGTGTATAGAAAATTAGGCTTTGAACGAGAATTAATGTACGAGTTCTACAAAAAAGAAGGATTCTTAAAAAATTTTGAACCCACCTCGAATATAAGAAAAGTACACATGAAAGAATTAGAAGCAATTTCTGATTTAGACTATAAGATTACTGGAGAATACAGAAAAGAATTATTCGAAAGCTTTATCTATGATACATACATTATTATGGATTCTAAGAAGAACATAGCTGGCTATTTTGTAAAAAACTTAGGCAACGGACTACTAATTGCTGATCAAAATAAGCATGGCATTGAACTCCTTAAAGAAGTAATGAAATCAAAAGAAATAATTATTATGCCTGAAACCAATATAGAAGCTACTACTCTGTTAATAGATAATGGATACCAGAAAACAGGCTCTTACCCAAGAATGATTTTTGGAGAAAAATATAGTTGGAATTCTGAAAAAATTTTTAGCAGAGGTGCTGGGTATGTTGGTTAATAATATTTTCTAAAGGGATTTATCATAAATATAAAAATTCTTTAATACTATCCAAACATAAACCATATGTAGCTATTTGGTAGCTATATGTAATTATTTACACGCTTCTTATTTCATTTTAACACTTTGCGTGAGTAAATGTTTTAACTTTAAGCCCTCGTATGAGGATAGTTAATTTTTATATGAGTACTACCTATAAATTGAAATATCTTTTTCAATTAGACCCCTGCTTTCATGGTTTTAATTCATTATACAAAAAGCATGGAATATAAATTTTGAACAAAGTATTTTTAATTAAAATAGAATATGAGATTAGTCGGTAAACCAAAATTAGACTTACGTGAAGATGCACGTGATTTTATTGACTTGTATGGTTCGTTAGGACAAAGAGCAGAGAACTTTCTACCACGACATATTGTGGATAATTTAAAGACCTTTACTCACTTATGCTACGAGGAACCTGATGAACCATGGCAATAGTTAAAAGAAATTGACAGACAGATTCTTGAACTTAAAGAAGCCATACCTGGTTACTCAGATGTGTCCCTAATGTTGTTACCTTACGAGGAATCGAAAGCGTTTGGATACCGCACTAAGAAAAATAAATTTAGAGAGCGTTTGGTTTCGCTTATCGATACAGATATATAAAATCCAACAACCAGTAAGAAAAAATAGTAATATTCAACCCCAATATTACCAATGTAGTATGGATAAATAAAGAAAAATCAAGGAAGTAAACCAAAAGTGATGAAATTCGATATATTAAAAAGTTTACGAGCGTTTAAATACACACATAAAATAACCACTAGGGAAAGTAAAAAATCTAAAATAATTAGTTCGGCAAAACCTAAATACCAGTTTAGCAAAGAAAAAATATTGAGCGTAAATGCACTATAATTAAAGTAATATTAGTCACTCGAATCTTCTTATTCGAATTATTTTTATTAGTACTACTTGTGCCTAACTTTATAAGTTGTTTCCAAATTTGCTTTATCATTACAATTTGCAGTTTACAAATTTTTAATGGTTTTTATAATTACGAAACTGTTTTCCTTTAAAATACAAGATGCATTATTAATTTCAAAATGGATAATAAACAATCCCTAATGAATTATACCTAAGTTGAGCGATTTGAATGAAATGAAAAGCGCTTTACTTAGAGTTAATTTGGGTTATAATCAATTAGTCAAACCCTCACTATGCGGCTTTAAGGTTATGACCCATAAAGAAAGCATACAAGAATTTTCATATAAAAAAACAAACTACTACTCAAAATAAAATCTGCCAAAAAGTCATTCCTAGTACATTCATATCTATTTATGTACATGTGTTAATTCTTGGCATTAATTTTGATATATTTGTGACATAAAAACATTAGAATATGAACAACTTTAATGAAATAATAAATGGCGATGTGCCGGTACTAGTAGATTTTTATGCCGATTGGTGTGGGCCTTGCAAAATGATGCCCCCTATTTTAAAACAAGTTAAAGATAAGCTTGGAGATAATATTAGAATCATAAAAATTGATACCGAGAAAAATGCTTCCATATCAAATAAGTATCAAATACGGAATATTCCAACCATGTTATTATTTAAAGACGGGAACGTTGCATGGCAAACTTCAGGGGTAATGCAAGCTAGTCAGCTTATTGAAACATTAAAAAACTATATAAATTAATATTGTAATACCTGCCTGCTGCAGGCGGGTTTTGAGTATTAATTAGTGAGACAAAAAATAATACCAAAGTATTATGCATGTCTTAAGCTATTTGGAATGATTAATTAAACATTTAAGAAATACAAATAATTAATAAATTAAGAAAATGAAAAAGATATTTTTAATACTATTCGCATCTGGTCTATTATTTACACAGGCTTGTACTAATACAAATAGTCAGTCAAGCGAAAACACAGAAGATAAAACAGAGAAAATTGCAGAAAATACAAGTGAACATAAAGGTGCTATTCATCTTACAAAAGATGAGTTTCTTGCAAAAGTAGCTAACTACGAAAAAAATCCAAAAGAATGGGTTTACCTTGGAGATAAGCCATGCATAATAGATTTTTATGCAGACTGGTGTCGCCCTTGTAAAATTGCAGGTCCAATTTTAGATGAATTAGCCATTGAATACAAAAACGATATATATGTATATAAAATAGATACTGAAAAAGAACGTGAACTAGCAGGAGCATTTGGTATTCAAAGCATACCAGCTTTTCTATTTTGCCCACAAGTAGGTAATCCTCAAATGAGTAACGGTATTGCTCAAACGCCAGAAGAAACAAAAGCAATGTTTAAAAATATTATTGACGATTTTTTACTAAACAAGAAAACAACAGATAAATAATCGTAGCTAGCACTTACATTAGTTAGTCTTTGCAAGAAAACGCCAAATACTGCGTTATTCTTGTTTTGAAAACAGTCATTCACAAAAGTGAACTCATTGATTTTCAAAACTTCGAAAGCCTTGTCTTTGACGTTTT
>JAUXEM010000279.1 GCA_030620515.1 Salinivirgaceae bacterium | reverse complement strand
TCCTTGATCAGTTGATTTGTCAAAGTATATATTTTCCTTATAAGCCCAAGCCACAAATATTTCACCATTTAGGCCAACAGCTGGAACGGCTCCTTCTGTGGTATTGTCTTCATCAATACAATCGCCTGAAAGCTCGTTTATTTGAACAGGATTTGTCCATGTTGCACCATTATCGGTCGATTTGGCAAATAGAATATTACTCTTGTGTTCTATTGCTGCCGATCCATACTTATCAAACTGTGTCCATGTAGAATAAATATTATTATTAGTAAAATCGATACTTACCCATTCTTTGTCTTGTGCTTTATCTCCATTTAATCCCATATATGTTCCAGCATCCCAAGAAAAACCGCCATCTGTGGTTTTCTGACAAACAATTCTATCTATCCAGTTACCTAAAGACTCTGAGTTTGAAAGGTGAAAAAAGTAGAAATCACCATATTTATCAACAACAATACAAGGATCGCCCCAAACACCATAGGTTGATGTTAACTGACCAGCACTCCAGGTAATACCAGCATCATCGGAATAATAGTAATTATTTATATTTGCTGCCGCAACAATTATATCTGTATTGAATGGGTTTATACAAATTGATGGCTCTTCCGGACTATTACTACTGCTAATTCTAATATTTGCATGTTGGGCAAAAATATTTAATGATAAAAGAAAAGCTAAAATAACGAAGAGTAGTTTTTGTTGCATGATAATAAAATATAGTTAGTGGTTCTTTTACTTTTATAGTAAGTGATTATAGTTTAAGTTTTATATTTTTGAATTTCAAAGTTAATGTAAAATTAATATGCCATCTAATTTTTATTTTGGTTGGTAAAAAAATATTTGAGTGATGCGCTTTTTTAAAATAGTACTAAAAACATTGATTATACCTATTACACTGGTATTAACACTTTTATTAGCATCGAAGCTTTTTGAAGAAAAAATTATTTCGCGAGCTTTAAAAGAATTGAATGAAGAGCTGAGCGTGCCAGTTTCGGTTCAAAAAGTATCTTTAAACCTTATTAGGAATTTTCCAAATGCTACAATCGAATTTCACAATGTGGTAATTGAATCGGCAAAAGGCTTAAATAGAAACCACTTTGAGGGTTCATTTGCCAACAATTTGGTTTCCTTAGAAAAAGTTCATTTGGCTTTTAATATTAAAGCGCTTTTAGGAGAGTCGTTGGAGTTAAATAAAATTATTCTTTCGAAAGGGAATATTAATATTTTGGTTGATAAGAGAGGAGTAATTAATTATTCTATTTTTGGCAATAGTATTGTAAAAACAGATAGTAAAAGTATTAAAGTACTACTTAATTTAATGGAACTAAACTACGTTGAGGTTCAGTTTATTAATAAATATAAAGATAGTAAACTAATATTAGCCTCTCAAAAATTAACGGCAAAAGGGCAATTCTATAAAAATAACTATTCTGCCACAACCCAAGGCAAAATTCTATTTAAAGAATACTCTAGCGGCAATGTCTCTTTCGTACCTAAAAACCCTTCTATAATTAAAATGGATTTGAATATAATAGGCGACACTGTTATAATTAATAATGGGTGGTTTAGTACCAAGGGAATAAAATTTAAAACTAAAGGAAATATAGTTTTTGCAGAAAAAACAAAGCTTGACCTACTTGTTTTTGGTGATAATATTTCTGTTTCATCTTTAATGGATTTTGTGAACGATAATGTTCCTTTCTCAAAAGAGATTGTTGGGAGGGGTACTTTGGAAATTGCAACAAAAATTCAAGGGGAATTATCTGAAAAGAAAACACCAAAAATTAAAAGTGCTTTTCAAATAGTTAAGGGTGGCATGAGTCATAAAAAATCGGATATTCAAATTGATGACATTGAGCTTAAAGGTGAGTATAATAATTATTGTAGTCCTGCGCTTGCTATTTCCAAATTCTCTTTTTCTTCCGATAGTAGTTCATTTAATGGTAAATTAAGTTTACATAGTTTCAAAGAGCCATTTTTAAATATTCAGTCCGATTTTTCTATTAATGCCAACGATATATATGAACTTTTTGAGCTTAGTCAAATTGATTCTTTATCAGGTAATATCAGTGGATATTTCTCTTCACAAGGCTTAGTTCCTTCAAAGTTCACCTTGGCAGCCTTCTCTAAATTTAATAACAATGGTGAAATCAATATTTCAAAATTTAATGTCAACATTAAAAATACACCCCTTTATATAACAGACGCTAATGGCAAGGTTATAATACATAACGATAAACTTACTGTTCGTACCAAGGGGCAAGTAATGGGTATTGAATCTAAATTTAAAGGTAGTGTTGGAAACTTATTTGCCGCACTCAATGGCAAGCATGAAAAGGTTATAATTAATGGAGATGTATCTTTTAATAGCGTAAACTACGATGTGGTAAAACCATTATTTGTTACTGAAAAGAATAGTAGCTCTAACAAATTAAATTTCAGTGTTAAAACTAAATTTTTCATTAAACAATTCGAATATGGAGAATTTGTTGCCGATAATTTATCTGGTAATTTATTTTATGTAAATTCTATTTTAAAAATCGATGACTGTAGCCTAAATGCCTTTAATGGAAGAATTAAATCGGACATTCAATTAATACCATCTCCAAATAATCTTATGATTTTTAAAAGCTCAAGCACCACACATAATATTGAAATTAACGATATTTTTAAAGCATTTTCTAACTTTAATCAGAATTTTGTTACCAACAAGAATATTCATGGTAAAGTAACATCAAGCATTAATGGCGAAATATTAATTTCAGGAGGCGAATTTGTTGGGCATTCTCTAGATTTACTAGGGCACATTAAAATTACGAATGGAGAGCTTATTGATTTTGAGCCGGCTCAAAAACTATCTACTTTTTCCGATATAAATGAACTAAAACATCTAAAATTTGATGTTCTTGAAAACGATATATTGATTAGTAATGGAGTTATTAATATTCCAAAGATGGATATTTTTACTAATGCAATGGATATTTCTATATTTGGTGAGCAACAGTTTAATGGTGCATTTGTATATCATATAAAACTTTTATTGTCTGATTTGCTTGGAAAAAAGAAAAGTAGATTAAACCAACAACAATCTGAGTTTGGAATAATTGAAGATGATGGTCTTGGAAAAACTTCTATATATCTTGTAGCAACCGGAGAAAATGGAAATACAACCGTTAAATTCGATAAAAAGGCGCTTCGCCAAAACATGAAGAGTGAGTTGAAAGACGAAAAGATTGAGCTTAAAAAAGTTCTGAACAAAGAGTTTGGTTGGTTTAAAAAAGATTCAATAGTAGAAGAAAAGCAACCCCAACAAAAACAATTTGAAATTGAGTGGGACGATGATTAGTGTTAAATTAAGCTTCAAGTTTCAGTTGACGGATCGCTTCACTTTGTTCGCATAGATTCAAGCATGCGTCTTTCCGTGTTATAGCGAAGGAATCTGACCCGGCATGGCACTCTTGATACACTAGCAATAATTAATGTTTTTTTTCGTTTCATAAGCAACTACTTGGCAAATTACATTATTTGTAAGATAGTTCACAGCAAACAGTTACAAAAGGTTGGGAACTGTAATTGTGAATAATTAAACCAATTAACAATGGTTCGGTATGTTTTTATATTTATCTTATAAATAGTTAATTACAACAATTAGCACAGTATGGCTAATTGATTTAATATCAAATATTTGCGACTTATCGGCTTTGCGAGAAACAAAGACCTATCTGCCACAGGCAGATTTAACGAAGCATTAAAATTAAAT
>JAUXEM010000194.1 GCA_030620515.1 Salinivirgaceae bacterium | reverse complement strand
TTAATGCAACCTCTTTCATCTGTTACCATCAACCTAATACTAAGAGTATCATTCAAATATTTATTAATGGTATCACCATGAACAAATAGCTGAGATTTTCTAAGATTCTCAGTTTGAGGGATAATAAAATCAGGCGAAAACCACTCGTAAGTCATATATTGCTCCTGATCATCATAATAAACCGTATCTGCTCTTAAATTTATTTCTTCCCCTTCACATATGTTTTTATCATAGCCAAGATTAACATTTGGAGGATTATTACAAATTGAATCAGCAATGGTATAAAGTCCAGCATTAAAATTTTCATTTTTCACTGTTACCGAATTCCCAGAAACTCCCATTTCTCCTCCAAGGTATTTATACCTATTCCCATCTAATGGTTTGTAAAACACTCTTAAACTTGAGTCATTCCCTATCAAATCGCCATACAGATCATTTTGAAAATAATTCAGCTGAAGGAATTCTTTTGCATTTCCAAGACTAGACGATGTATCTCCAGGAGAAATTAGATAGGATCTATTTATTCCCCCATCGGTCACCACTGAGTCAGCGACATGTGTTCGTGAGATATACAAATAACTATTATTAGAATTAGCATCAACCACAAAACCTAAGTTAGCTGGGTCTCCACTTCCTGTTGTATTATATGCTTTATATGCTTTTATAATACCCGTACTGTCATCATAAATCCTATAATCATTGGTTTCTACACCCCACTTTATCTTACCCCCTACATGATTTATGGATGCATCTAAATCAAAAAGATTTATATTATTCCCTTTTAATAAAACATTACCCTCATCAAGGTTTATTTCTCCAAATACATTAATCTCTGTAAATAAATTAAGATGGCTTTTATTAATTTCCAAATTATTAAAATATATAGATGGCTCTCCAAAAACAGTAGCATTGGTATTATTGCCCTTAAATATAAATTGTCCCATAGAAGCTACTGGATTACCATTATTATCTAATCCGGGGCTAGAACTACTAAGAAATAGGGAATCAACGCTATTGAATAAGGTATCTGAAATAATAAATATACCTTCATTATGCACATTGCCGTCTTGTCCACTATTATTTATAATACTTGCATTTCCTTTAACATAAATAGTACTATTTCCTTTTACAGTAATCCTATACCCGTCCACAGAAAGCATAGGCTTTTTTTCCTGTGCAAAAGATGTTATATATAAAATGAAACAAGATAAAACTAAGAAAAAGCTTTTAAATCTATTCATCTTCAGGTTGGTTAATCGGTTAGCAAATCTCTTAAATGATTATATACAAAAAATTTACATAAGTAGTAATAATATTTACATAATAAAAATAATAGCTACATTAATTTTGTTACACAAAATCAAAGTCTCACTGATTTAATGAAAGAACATATAGCAACTTATTTAAGAAATAAGCGGTCAATTAGGTATTAATAAACTAAAAATGTACTTTTAAATAATTCAACAAATCGATTATTTTTTAGCAGCATATAAAAAAGACAGTTATGAAGTATTTATTATTAATTGCATTTAGTCTTTGCTTTATATACTTTGCTAATGCTCAGGGGAGTCATGATAATTTTAAGAATAAATTTGACGATGTGTTTGAAGAAGATGAGAATGAAAATTTAACGCTTCGCTTTTTTAATGCCCTAAATGGCGAAGCTATTCCAGATGCAATCGTGCAAATTGAAAAATTTGGTGAATTTAAATCAGACGAAGAAGGAAAAGTTCGTTTCCCGATACCCGACGAGGATGGATTTTTACAAGTTCATTTTGAATGCGAGAAATTTATTACCAGCGATTTTAAAGTAGAAGTTATTGCTGGTACATTGTTTTTTAATAGAATATCGGTTTCTCCCGAATTAGATTTAAAACATTTACGCATTGTATTAGACTGGGATGCTACACCAAAAGATTTAGATGCTCATTTTGTGAAAAGCAATGGCTACCATATTTCATACCGACACACACGTGTACTTACCGATGGCAGTGGTGAGCTAGACAGAGATGACATGGATGGTTATGGTCCAGAAACTATAACTATTAGAAATATTGATGATTTAGCAGAATATGAATATTTAGTTCACGACTATACAAATAAAGCAAACACCTCATCTGCTGCATTGGCAAGATCAAAAGCCACAGTTAAAGTTTATGGTGAAGGTAGGCTGTTGTATGTTTTTCAAATACCACAATCACGAAAAGGAACCGAATGGTCGGTTTTTAAACTAAGCCAAGGTCAATTTATTGAAACAAACACATTAAGTAATTAAGATGAAACAAGCATGATTAAAATAATTATTAATCATACACAACAATGATTATTTTGCATCATGCGGTTCCATACGTACCATTAAAATATAATCGGATGAAACAAACATATGTAATTCTATTGTTTAGCGCTCTGTTATTTAGTTCGCAACTAAATGCACAAAACAAAACGAAAGAGCACAAAATAAAAGGTGCAACAGGAGTTGCCGTTGGTGGTGCTACCACAAGCTTAATGCAGGTTAAGCAAATGGCCATTAATAATGCAAAAGTAGAAGCTTTAAAAAAAGCCGGCATTGAGGAACATATAAATTCATATACTGACTATTTTAGATCGGAGTCAGATAATAAAATGGAAGAACTTTTTACATCTGACGTACTTTCAAATATTAGAGGTAGTGTTAAAAATATTGAAGATATCACATACGACCAAGGTTTTACAGCCGAAAACCAAATAAAAGTGACTGCAACTATAAACTGCATTGTGGTTGAATACATAACTAGTAAAGACTTAACCTATGTAGTAGAAGTGGATGGTGTTAAACCTATATATAAAAATGGTGATTATTTGGAATTTAAGGTAACACCCACTCAGGAATGCTATATGCGTGCATTTATGTTTAGTGAAACTGAAGATTTTATATTTATTCCAAATGACTATGAACCTTCTTTTCAGATGGCTGCCAAAAAAGAACAATATTTTCCCACAAGAAATAATAATGGGGAAAGCATCGTTGACTACCCACTTGAAATAGATGGTGATAAAAACAAAGAAACTAACAGAGTGGTTTTGGTTTTTCTAAAAAAAGATATTCCATATACAGGAATTGTAGCATACGAACATATTACTGCATGGATAATGACAATTCCCCCTGACGAAAGAGTAATAGAGTCCTTTGCATTTGATTTATATAAGAACGCAGAATAGTTTCACAAGACTTAATTATAAAATATTATGCGCTAATTAATATAGTTAGCGCATTTTTAATACCTATTTCTCAAAAACAAAATCAAGTAACTTTTGCTACACAAAGCATATAAAAGTAAATTATTGTATATTTACGCCTCGAAAAAAGGAGGATCTCATATGCACAAAATAGGTAGAATTGGTATAGTTGGTGGTGGTAGTTGGGCAACAGCAAATGCTAAAATAATTCAAGAAAAAAAACAAGCCATAAACTGGTATATTCACGAGCAAGAAGTTATTGACCATCTTAAAGAACATGGTAATAATCCGCTATATTTAAGCTCAGTTGAATTCGACCCAAACCTTTTAAATTTAAGCACCGACATAAACGAGGTTGTAAAAAACTCCGATACCATAATATTCATTATTCCTGCTGCATACTTAAAATTTGCTTTAGAGAAGTTAACTATTCCCTTAAAAGGAAAAACAATTATTTCTGCTATTAAAGGGATTGTACCTGATGACAATTTGCTGGTTGGCGATTTTTTAAATAAAAAATACGACGTCCCATTCGATTCGCTAGGAATTATTACGGGACCTTGCCATGCCGAGGAGGTAGCTTTGGAAAGATTATCTTACCTTACTATTGCCTTTCGAGAAAGTGAAAAAGCCGAAGCTTTAGCAAACTTATATAATAATCATTACATAAAAACCACTTTATCGGACGATATTATCGGTACCGAATATGCTGCTGTATTAAAAAATATTTATGCTCTTGCAGCAGGTATTTGTCATGGAATTGGGTATGGAGACAATTTTCAATCGGTACTTATTTCTAATGCTATTCGTGAAATGAAAAGATTTACCGATACGGTTTTTCCTATTGAACGCGACATTAAAGACAGTGCATATTTAGGTGATTTACTGGTAACTGCATATTCTCAATTTAGCCGAAATCGCCATTTTGGAAATATGATTGGAAAAGGATACTCGGTGAAATATATTAAAAACGAAATGGACATGATAGCCGAAGGTTATTTTGCATCGAAATGCATATTTGAAATAAATAAGAAATTTAATGTAAGTATGCCTATTGCCGATGCCATATTTAATATATTATACGAAAAAAAATCTCCTCGCAAAATTATTAACGAATTAACCAATAAATTAACATAAAATACATATTGACAGCTCTTATATTATAATTTTATTGATAGGTTAGATTGATAGAGATTGAAAAAGGTTGAACGAGATTGATCGAGATTGATCGATTAGCTTGAAAGAAATTAAAGCAAGATAAATAACTCAAACATAATCAACATGCAAAATTTAAAATTAGATTATTCTAAAACACTTAATTTTATTCGTAAGGATGACATTTTTGTTTTTAAGAACGAGATAAAGAGACATATTGATGCGCTTTATAACAAAACAGGAAAAGGAAGTGATTTTTTAGGTTGGCTTAATTTACCATCTTCAATATCTGAAAATGAGCTAATAGATATTCAAAACACAGCCAATGACTTAAAAGAAAAATGCGAGGTTGTAGTTGTAATTGGAATAGGTGGTTCTTATCTAGGCTCAAAAGCTGTAATTGATGCTTTATCGGATAATTTTACGCAGCTAAAAGAAAGAAAAAACCCACTTATTGTTTTTGCCGGACAAAATATTGGCGAAGACTATTTAACTGAATTACGTGAAATGCTAAGTACACGTAAATGGGGCATTGTGGTTATCTCAAAATCAGGAACTACCACAGAACCAGCCATTGCATTTCGCTTGTTAAAAGCCGACTTAGAAGCTAAATATGAAAAAGCTGAAGCTGTAAAACGCATTGTAGCAATTACAGATGCTAAAAAAGGAGCACTTCGTATATTGTCTAATCAAGAGGGATATAAAACTTTTGTTATTCCTGATGATGTGGGAGGCCGCTTTAGTATACTAACTCCTGTTGGTTTATTGCCAATTGCAATATCGGGTTTCGATATAACCAAACTAGTTAAAGGTTCGGTTGATATGGAGAAACAAACCGGAAAAGGTGTTGATTTTGAAAATAACCCTGCAGCAATATATGCAGCCACAAGAAATGCTCTTTTAAACAAAGGCAAAGGCATTGAGATAATGGCTAATTACAATCCTAAACTTCATTATTTTGCTGAATGGTGGAAACAACTTTATGGCGAAAGCGAAGGTAAAGAAGGTAAAGGAATTTTCCCTGCAAGTGTCAACTTCACATCAGACTTACACAGTATGGGGCAATATATTCAAGAAGGACAACGTAATTTATTTGAAACAGTATTATCGATAACTTCGCCAAATAAAAAAGTTTATATTACTGAAAATGAGGCCAACCTTGATGGACTAAATTACATTGCTGGCAAGCGTGTTAACGAAGTAAACAAAATGGCTGAACTTGGTACTATGTTAGCACATGTTGATGGCGGTGTACCAAACATCAGAATTGAAATACCCGTATTGAATGAATATTACTTAGGTCAGCTAATTTATTTTTATGAAATAGGCTGTGCCATTTCTGGTTATATTTTAGGTGTTAATCCGTTTGACCAACCTGGTGTTGAAGCATACAAAAAGAACATGTTTGCTTTACTCGAAAAACCAGGATTTGAAGAAGAAACAAAAGCTCATAAAGCTAAGCTATAATACACTTCGACTTCGCTCAATGTACGAATGAAAGACTTTGCTTAATTTTGTAGTTCATTTCAGCTCCGCTCAATGAACTACAAAAGCCCGCACATTGAGCGGAGTCGAAATGAAGGGAGTGGTACACTGAGCGAAGCCGAAGTGTACTTTTCTACGATTCCCATTCAAGAATTTTATAAAAATCGAACTCTTCCGGATTTCTTAAATATTTTTTGGCTGCTGTATAATCCTCTTTTGTAACAAAATGCAAGTTATTACGGAATATTAATTGTACGCTTTCCGATTCAATATTTACCAAACGTGGTATTACCTTACCGTTTTTATCCTCTACATCTTTTAAGTATAAAGGTTTTACTCCACCACCATTATGAACAGTTACCATACATCTTGATTCACCTTTTATAAACAACGAATAAACTCCTAAACCAAGTCGTGTTGCATATGCCAAATCGTAAGCAATAGGTCGACAACATCTTAATTCGTAACCCAATTCGTTGGGCCGGCTCTTTACAACAATTCTATGTTTTTTGAGCTCCTGTTGAACCTGCATATTAAAAATATGCGACTTACTCACATTACCCAATTCAGGGTGACCGTGTTCATCGTAAGTAAAGTTTATGTTGGTGGCAATAATTTCTTTCTCGCTTAAAAAATGAAAAACTCCTTCTGAAATAACTGCTACACCATAGTCAACACCCATTATTCTTCTTTTCACCATAGACGAAATCACCAATCGTGTAATTTTATCGAAACTAATTTTGGTTTTATTAAACATTTCAGGAATAATAATCATCGGATAGTGGCACGCTGTACCAATTCCAAAAGCCAAGTGCCCCGCTTCGCGGCCCATGGCAGAAACCACAAACCAATTTCCACTTGTGCGAGAATCTTCGTAAATAGTAGTTGCTAACCTAACTCCCTCTTCTTTTGCAGAATGATAGCCAAAAGTTGGAGTACCCTCGGCTAAGGGTAAATCGTTATCAATGGTTTTTGGCACATGTATATTTTTAACATCCAGTTTCTGCTTTTCTAGATATTTAGATAAACGGTTTGCTGTAGATGCAGTATCATCTCCTCCTATAGTTACTAAAAGTTTTACCTGATACTTTCTAAAAAAGTCATCTTTAAACTCATCATCTTTTGGCTTGTACCTACTCATTTTTAACGATGAACCACCCTT